>JALWRV010000288.1 GCA_027080545.1 Parvularculaceae bacterium | reverse complement strand
GACATGGAGATGGTACCCTACAAAATTGTCAAAGGGGACAATGGCGATGCTTGGGTAGAAACCGGGGGCAAGAAATATTCACCATCACAAATTTCTGCCTTCATCTTGCAAAAAATGAAAGAAACCGCCGAGGCTTATCTTGGGGATACGGTAACACAGGCCGTTATTACGGTGCCTGCTTATTTTAACGACGCCCAGCGTCAAGCCACCAAAGATGCCGGTAAAATTGCCGGTTTGGAAGTGCTGCGCATTATCAACGAACCAACCGCTGCGGCTTTGGCTTATGGTCTTGAAAAAGACGGTGGGAAAACCATCGCTGTTTATGACCTTGGGGGTGGGACCTTCGATGTTTCCATTCTTGAAATTGGCGACGGCGTGTTTGAAGTGAAATCAACCAATGGGGATACGTTCCTTGGTGGTGAAGATTTTGACTTGCGCATTGTTGATTATATGGCCGACGAGTTCAAAAAACAAAATGGCATGGATTTGCGCAATGATAAATTGGCCTTGCAACGGTTGAAAGAAGAAGCCGAGCGCGCCAAAAAAGAATTGTCTTCGTCGGCGCAATATGAGGTTAACCTTCCTTATATCACCGCCGATGCGTCTGGTCCTAAACACTTAACCATGAAAATTTCGCGCTCTAAACTTGAAGCGTTGACCGAAGATTTGATTAAACGCACGGTCGAGCCTTGCAAGAAAGCACTGAAAGATGCTGGCTTGAGCGCTTCGGATATAGACGAAGTGGTTCTGGTTGGCGGCATGACACGGATGCCGAAAGTGCAAGAGACCGTTAAAAACTTCTTTGGCAAGGAGCCCCATAAGGGTGTGAACCCCGATGAGGTGGTTGCGCTGGGTGCGGCTATTCAAGCGGGTGTGTTGCAAGGCGATGTGAAGGATGTTCTGTTGCTTGATGTAACACCTTTGTCACTGGGGATTGAGACCTTGGGCGGCGTGTTCACGCGGCTTATTGATCGCAATACCACGATCCCAACCAAGAAAAGCCAGACCTTCTCAACCGCCGAAGATAATCAATCTGCCGTGACCATTCGCGTGTTCCAAGGCGAACGGGAAATGGCGGCAGATAATAAAATGCTCGGCCAGTTTGATCTGGTGGGTATTCCGCCAGCCCCGCGCGGGGTACCGCAAATCGAAGTGAATTTCGATATTGACGCCAATGGGGTGGTCAATGTGTCTGCATCTGACAAGGCGACCGGTAAGGAGCAGTCTATTCGCATTCAGGCCTCTGGCGGTCTTTCGGATGAGGACATCGAAAAAATGGTTAAAGATGCCGAAGCCAATGCGGAAGAAGATAAGAAACGGCGCGAGCGCGTTGAAGCCCGCAATCAGGCTGAAGCGCTTATCCATTCGACTGAACAGGCCCTAAAAGAGCATGGGGATAAGGTCGGCACAGACGATAAGCAACAGATCGAAGAAGAGGTCGCTAATTTAAGAAAGCTGCTTGATGATGAAAATGTTGACGCAGAAGCGCTGACCGCAGGCGTGCAGAAATTGGCAGAAGTTTCCATGAAGCTCGGTGAGGCTATGTATAAAGCACAAGCTGAAAGCGGCGCTGAAGCGGATGCTGCCCGTGATGCGGCCAATGAGGCGGCCGATGATGCGGAGATCGTCGATGCGGACTTTGAAGAAGTTGATGGCGATAAAAGCTAAGTCTGATCAGCTTGATGTTCGGATTAGCCTGTGAATAACTATCCCGACGCGACCTTGTGATGGGGTTGCGTCGGGATTATCGTTTCCCGGATAAGGGTATCCGGGCAATGATATTCTGAACAGTCTCACGGGCGACGCTATAGGGAATTTTAGATCGTAAGCGCTATCAAAGGGTAGGGCGAAATAGTAAAAGGGAATGCGAAGAGCGCCAATGGCACAAGATTATTATGCCTTATTAGGGGTCGCAAAAGACGCGGATGCGGTGGTGATAAAGTCTGCCTATCGCAAGCTGGCGATGAAGTTTCATCCCGATCGCAACCCCGGAAACGCAGAAGCGGAAAAAAAGTTCAAAGAAATCGGCGAAGCCTATGAGGTTTTGTCAGATGAACAGAAACGGGCGGCCTATGACCGCTATGGCCATGCGGCTTTCCAAAATGGTGGCGCTGGTGGATTTAATGGCAGGCCGGGTTTTTCTGGCTCTGCTTTTTCCGATATTTTTGATGATATATTTGGCGAGTTTATGGGCGCACAGCGCGGTGGGGCGCGGCGTAATCCGGGGGGCGGGGCCGACCTCAAACACGAGATTAGTATTTCACTAGAGCAGGCTTTTCGTGGCGAGAAAGTAAGCTTCACCCTGAACTCGTCAGAGGCTTGTGACAAATGTGAAGGGTCTGGTGCGGAGCCCGGCTCTAAGCCGACCACCTGCCCAACCTGTCGCGGGGCGGGGCGGGTGCGGGCACCGCAAGGTTTTTTTACCGTCGAGCGCACTTGCCCCACATGCCAAGGTCATGGGCAAACCATCGCCAATCCGTGTCGTGTTTGCCAAGGCCAAGGGCGTTTGCGCAAGCAACGCACCTTAGCGGTTGATATTCCGGCCGGGGTAGAAAGTGGCACGCGTATTCGGTTGGCTGGAGAGGGCGAAGCGGGCTTGCGCGGCGGGCCGTTTGGGGATCTTTATCTATTCGTGCATGTGCAAGATCATGCTTTGTTTGAGCGTGATGGGCCGGACTTATATTGTTCTGTACCGGTGCCGATGGTGACCGCAGCGTTGGGCGGTGAATTGGAAACACCGGTCATTGATGGGGGGCGGGTGAAAATAAAAATTCCTCCCGGCGCTCAAACCGGGCGCAAATTTCGCTTGCGGGGCAAAGGCATGAGCATGTTGCAACGCAAAGAGCGGGGGGATTTAATTGTTGAACTGCATGTGGAAACCCCGTCTAAACTATCACCGGAACAAAAGAGCTTGCTCCAGCAATTTGCTGAATTGTCGGGAGAAGAAACCAATAGCCATTCGACGAATTTCTTTCAGCGGGCGAAAAGTTTCTGGGACAATATGACGGAAGGAAAATAGCCATGGCTACGCCTGTCAAACTGGCTCTTATTGGAGCGCATGGGCGTATGGGCCGGCAAATACAAGGCTTGTTGTCGGGGCAGGGGGCATGGCAACTGGTTTTGGAAATTTCTTCTGGCGATGATCCGAACAAAGTAGATTTTAAGGCTGCGGATGTTGTGCTTGATTTTTCGACGCCAACAGCTTTGAGCGCCTATTTGCCTTTTCTGGTTGAAGCCGAAACCCCGCTTGTGACCGGGACTACGGGTTGTGATGAGGGTTTGCAACGCGCCTTGCAGGCGGCGGCGAAAACGATCCCTATTTTACAATCGGGGAATATGTCCTTTGGTGTTAGCCTGTTGCGATCCTTGGTAGCAGATGCGGCCAAACGGCTCGGCAGCGACTATGATATTGAAATTGTCGAGGCCCATCATCGGGACAAGAAGGATGCGCCATCAGGTACGGCGTTGATGCTTGGGGCGGCGGCGAAATCGGGTCGCGAGAAGGATTCAAAGGAAATATTTTCACGCCATGGCATGGTTGGTGCGCGCCCTTACGGGGCGATTGGCTATCAATCCATTCGTGCCGGGGGGATTATCGGTGACCATGAGGTACGGTTTGTTTCTGGGGAAGAAATGATCAGCCTTTCGCACCGGGCCCTCGATAGGGCGTTGTTTGCCCGGGGGGCTTTAAAGGCAGCGGCTTGGCTAACCGCCCAAGGGCCCGGATTTTACACCATGGATGACACCACGGATGATTGTCTTGCCTAAGGTGTGATCAATCGTATTGGTCTTGGTTTATTAACTATAAATTTTAAGCCTATGGAAACGGTGTTGGCTCTATTCTCCTGTCTTAGAGTGAGAAAGAGGATATGTCGGTGCCCCTATTGAACGGTAAAATCGGCCTGGCTTTGTGCGTGGCTTTTTTAAGCATATTCGTCGTGCGCATTTTGGATAATTTCTCACAAGGGGCCCGGGTTAAAGATGGCACCTTTACGGTTGCAGAAGCGCGTGGGGGCAATGTTGAAAATCCGGCTGATCTGCCACCACAGGTGAATATTGCCAGCACACCGGAAACAGCGCCGCAATCTTCCGACAAGGTCATTATTATTCCGGCGGACAGGAAAGGCCATTTCAAAACAGATATATGGGTGGATCATTATCCGCTCGCGTTTTTGGTTGATACGGGGGCAACGCTGATGGTGTTGCGATATTCCGCCGCCCGCGAAATTGGCCTTGATGTGCGGGATGATGATTTTACAGTGGAAGTGCAAACCGCCAATGGCTTGGTGCGCGGGGCCTCGGTGCGTGTGCGCACGGTCGAAATTGATGGTTTTGTGGTTTATGATGTGGCGGCATTGGTGTTGCCGGATAAAGCGTTGCGACAAAATTTATTAGGTATGAATGTTTTGCGTGAATTCGGGTCAGTGGAATTTGATGCGCGAGAAATTCGTCTCTATCCGAACGGTTCAACAAAACGGGCATCGGTTGCTGAGAAAGAACCGACGCGCCCCGCACCCGCATCAGAAAAAGACGCGGTGACACTGAGTGACATGCCGGTGCAGGCGACGGATAAGGCTGCCTACCGGAAACGTCGGGCAGGTGAAGCAGAGCTCGATAAAAAGAAATATACGGGCTATAGCGATTAAGTTTTAGGCGCGCATGAGCGAAGGCAGGTCGCCCGCTTCACCGCCAGCTTGGCGCATGAAAAATTTTCTCAACGGGGCGACTTTATTCACCATGCCAAGGCCGGTTGAGCGCGCTAGATGCAAAGCTGCATTATCGGTTGAAAAGAGGCGGGTGAGGGCATCCATGCCGAAGGCGAGGGCTGCAGTGTCAAAATGGCGCCAGCGCTGATAGCGCTCTAGGACTGACCCATGGCCAATATCAAGGCCCGCCAATGCCGCCTCATGCAAGACATCACGCAAGGCGGCGATATCTTTAATACCTAAATTAAACCCCTGTCCCGCAATGGGGTGCACCCCATGGGCGGCGTCCCCGATCAACGCAATGCGGTCGGTATAAAATTTTTCAGCCATGAGAAAGCTTAAAGGATATGCCCAAACGGGGCCCGCCAGTTTTAGCTCGCCGAGATAGGGGCCAAAATTATTTTCCAAATGATGCATCAGCTCGGGCTCGGGAAGTGAAACAATGGCCTTGGCCATGGCGGTTGTTTCTGTCCACACGAGGGAGGCCCGTTGTTGGGGCAGGGGCAATACCGCGAAGGGGCCGCCGGGGGTAAAAAATTCTTGTGCGATATTATGATGGTCGCGGGCGCTTGATATGGTGCAGACGATGCCGGTTTGGCCATAGGACCATTTGCTGGTGCGAATACCGGCATGGACACGCACAGGGCTTGGTCGACCATCGGCCCCAATCACCAAAGAGGCTTTGACTTTATCGCCATTTTCAAAGGTCACCATTTGGTGACCCCCTTCATTGACAATGCGGGTCCAGCTTGCGGGGGCTTTAAGCGTTATCTTTTCCTTTTGTTGCATGGCGTCGATAAAAGCGGCCCGCATAAAGCGGTTTTCGACAATCCAACCCAAGGGTTGCGTATGATCGCCATCGCTTATTTCTTTACTATCGAAATGGAGAAAGCCTGAGGCTGTGCCGCCTTGGCGAAACCTATCTTTTGGTCGTCCATCCGTGACAATAATTTGCTCAATCGGGCCTGCGCCTTTGGCCAGCGGTGCCCATAGATCAAGCTTATCGAGTAGGCGCTGCCCCGCATAGGCGATGGCGGTTGTTCGGCCATCGAATAGGGGTTGCTTTTGGTTGCTTAAAGGAAATTTTTCCGCCAGCACGCAGGTAAACCCAGCATCAGCCAAGGCCAGGGCGGCAAGAGAACCGGCCATGCCGCCGCCAATAATGAGAATATCGCATGTTTGTGTGCCCATGGGCACCAGTGTAGGCCTTTGGCTGCAAAAGGTCGAGCCTGGGTTTCGCGGGCTGGGCGTTTTACTCTGGGGGAAACCGGTCTAAAAGCCCCTTATGCAAAGCTTCGCCCGCTCTTTTTTTCGCCGTTGGTTGGCGACACTGACAGGATCCGTGGTCCTATGGGGGACAGCCTCAGCCCAAGAGATTGCCAGCCTGCCTGATGGCAGTGCTTATGTGCTGGGCAGTTTTTTTATATTGATGATGGGATTATTGGGGCTTTTGGTTTTGGTCGGTTTTGCCATGCGGGACATCGGGGTGAATGGGGTGGGGCCGCCGAGCTATCGTATTTTGACTTTTGTCAGCCTTGGCGGGGTGGTTTGGCTCGCCCAATGGCTGCTCGGGGCCAATTTGCAAAATTTCATACCGGCTGGTGGCTTGGTGCCAAGTTTGGAAAATTGGTTCTTCTGGCACCGCCCCCCCTCATTGAGTGAACCGGAAGCGCTGTCCGACTATTTGGCAGCCGGGGGGGTGGCGGATCCATCAGCGCTATTTTTCTTCCAATTGGTCGTGGCCATGGTGCCCATATTGATTATGGGGGCCGCTATTTCCGGTCGCATTAGGCAAACCTCTGTCCTGGTCGCGAGCCTTATCCTTGCGGGGTTCTTTTTTCCGGTATTGCGAGGCTGGGCTTGGGGCGGTGGTTTTTTGACGGTAATTGGTTTTGTTGACCAAGGGGGTGCCGGGGTTTTGCATTTGGCTGGTGGCAGTGCGGCGTTGAGCGCGTGCCTTATCGCCGGATTGCGCCCGCCGGAAAAAGAGCACCCTATGCCACCATCAGCGGCTGGAGCCGCTTTGGGTAGCCTGTTTCTTTTTTTCGGCCTGTTGGCACTGGAAGCCGGGCTTTTGATGGATGGGACAAGTTTTAATCAGATCGCTATTATTGCTACCGGTCTGACCAATATTTTGCTGGCAGCGGTTGGGGCTGTTTTTGCCGCATTGTTTCTCTCCACCATCATGCAGCATCGGGCGGATGAATTATTGGTTATCAACGCGGCTATTGGGGGGTTGGTGGCAATGTCGGTCTCGCCCACTGAAATACCCATGATGATGGTGCTTTTTGTGGGCATGATTGGCGGTTTGATCGTTACCTTGGGCATGTCGGGGCTGCAAAATATGGGGGTGCAGGATCCGGCTGGCGTGGTGCCGACCCATCTTTTTTGTGCGGTGTGGGGGCTGTTGATTGCGGCCCTTTATGATCCGGCCATTCATCTGAGTGTCCAGATCGGTGGTGTTGGGGTGATTATGGCGTGGAGCCTGTTGGCATCAACATTGGCATGGATTTTTGCCAAGACAAGTTTTGGCTTTGCCTTGCCGAAGGGCGCGCGGCGACCATTGCGCTGGCCCTTTCCCAAAATTTTACACCGAAGGAGAGCCCGGCCCGCAAAAAAACGCCGATGATAGGGTCAAAACGGGCTTTGATGAGGTAGGTCAGCTAGGCGGCGTGCCCCATTTAGAGGCTTAAAATGGTTAATCTGCGTTAACCCTTTTTTTGTCAGACCATGGCAAATTTGGACACAGGGTTTCGGCCCTAAAGCCCTATCATCTTGTGTTCCGTGTCATCTTAATCCGCCTCATTGCCATGTCTTATCAATATTCAAATACAAGCTCCCCCGAAGAATTGCCGGCTTTGTTGCGGGTGCGTCGGGCGTTAAAATTTTTGCTGGTACGCGCCGGGGCCATGGCGTTGATCTTGTTGGCGTTGATGATTTTTGTGGCGGTCGCCAGTTTTTCCATCTCGGACCCGAGCTGGAACAATGCCACGGCCCATAATGTTGATAATCTGGCAGGGCGGTCGGGGGCCGTGATTGCCGATATCTTATTGCAGATGGTTGGTGGTGCTGCCTTATTATTGCCCATGGCGTTAGTGTTGTGGGGGGTAACAGCGCTGCGCTATGGCGCCCCGGAAGCAACCCCCATTACCGCATGGATGCGTTTTGCCAGTTGGGTTGGTGGGGTGTTGGCGATGGCGGCGTTTGCTTCCTGTCTGCCGATAGCGGCGAGTTGGCCTTTGGCATCAGGTATGGGGGGTGTTTTTGGTGATGTGATGGCTTCGCTCCTGCGCGGGCCGCTGGTCTGGATCGGCGTGCCGATGATCTTGGCGAGTATTGTGGCAGGGTTGATCTGGCTATCGATTGCGGTGGTGTTGACATCCTATGCCTGTGGGGTGCGTGGCGAATATGTAGAAGCCGGGCTTGATGCCTTGTTCATTCTCTATGATGAAATTGTCTATCGGGTTGAACAATTTTTGCAATGGGTCTTGCCGGCGCGTGAGGAAGAAGGTGAAGCGCAAGCGGCAGATGATGCCGCAGATGATGTAGATGAAGAAGAATATGAGGAGGAGGAAGAAGGCGAGGAGGACGAAGACGAATATGACGATGATGAGGCCTATGAAGAAGGCGAATATGAAGATGACGAATATGAAGACGGTGAAGATTATGATGACGATGAGGCGGAGTATGAAGACGAGGAGGAGTATGACGCGGATGAAGAAGACGAGCCGCTGGTCGCTGATCCGTCTGAACGCATTGGGGGCAAAAGAAATATTATTCGCAAGGCAAAGCGTAAAATAAAACCTAGAAAGCCGCGCCAACCCGTCTTCCCAGCCTTTTCCGCTGAGAATTATAAAGCGCCTTCCATCGGCTTATTGGGTAAGCCGCGTGAACGGCGTAGTCAGATTTCCAATGCCACTTTGGACGCCAATGCGCGCATGTTGGAAAATGTATTATCCGATTTTGGTGTCAATGGTGAAATTATCAATGTGCGGCCCGGCCCGGTGGTGACCCTTTATGAATTGGAGCCGGCTGCTGGGGTTAAGTCCTCACGGGTGATCAATTTGGCAGATGATATTGCCCGTTCCATGAGTGCTATTGCCTGTCGTGTGGCGGTGGTGCCGGGGCGCAATGCCATTGGTATTGAATTGCCAAATGAAGATCGCGAGACCGTCTTTCTGCGGGAGCTGTTTGAAGCGCCGGAGTTTGAAGCGGCAGATGGGGCCTTAAATATCGCTTTGGGTAAAAATATTGGTGGCGATCCAGAATATACGGATTTGGCCAAAATGCCCCATTTGTTGATCGCCGGGACCACGGGTTCTGGTAAATCTGTCGGCATCAATACGATGATCCTGTCGCTGCTTTATCGATTGCCGCCGGATCGTTGCAAGATGATCATGGTTGACCCGAAAATGTTGGAATTGTCGGTCTATGAAGGTATCCCGCATTTGTTGGCACCTGTGGTTACGGATCCGAAAAAGGCGGTGGTGGCGTTAAAATGGACCGTCAAGGAAATGGAAAATCGTTATCGGCAAATGTCGAAAGTCGGTGTACGGAATATCACTGGCTTTAACGAGCGTGTGCGTGAAGCCGAGGAGCGTGGCGAAGTGTTGTCGCGCACGGTTCATAATGGTTATGACCCGGTTAGCGGTGAGCCTGTTTATGAAACCGAAGAGCTTGATTACAAGCAGATGCCTTTCATTGTCGTGGTCATTGACGAGGTGGCCGATTTGATGATGGTTGCGGGTAAAGATATTGAGGCGATGGTGCAGCGATTGGCGCAAATGGCGCGGGCAGCAGGCATTCATATGATCATGGCAACACAGCGCCCGTCGGTGGATGTTATTACCGGGACGATCAAAGCCAATTTCCCGACCCGTATAAGTTTTCAGGTGACCAGTAAGATCGATAGCCGCACCATTTTGGGTGAGCCTGGGGCTGAACAATTATTAGGGCAAGGGGATATGTTGTTCATGGGCGGCGGTGGACGGTTGACCCGCGTTCATGGTTCTTTTGTTAGCGATAGTGAAGTTGAAAAAATTGTTACTCATCTGAAAAAGCAAGGCAAGCCGGACTATGTTCAAGCGGTTACAGAAGATGAAGAAGCGTTGGAAAGCCTTGGGCTGACGATAGGGGGCAATACATCGTCGGGTGATGCGCTTTATGATCAGGCGTTAGCGGTGGTGCTGCGGGATCGTAAGGTTTCAACTTCCTATATTCAAAGACGGTTGCAGATCGGGTATAATCGCGCGGCAACGCTCATTGAAAAAATGGAAGAAGAGGGCGTTATTTCGCCTGCCAATAGCGCTGGCAAGCGCGAGATATTGATCGGCGAAGACGCCGCCTAAGGTTCGTGCAAGGGTTGGCGCAAGCGGAATTTACATGACAAATTTGTGAGGCGCTGCCTCAATTTAGCCCTGCTCTTTCCTTTCTTCTGCGGGCCTTTCTCGGTATGGTTTGGGGGTCTGGGCCGATTGGGGCCCTCGGTCAGGATGTGAGAATATGCTCGGATTTCAAACCATTTTAGGCGGTGCGGTGAGTGCGCTGGCTTTGTCCATGGCCCCCATAATGATGGAGGCCCCCCTTGTTGGGGATGAAGGGGGCCAGGCCCCGACACCGGTGACGGTGGCGATGGTGGCCCCACAAGAGGCGGCGCAAGATGGGCAGGCACTACGCAATGGGGGTGAGGGGGTTGAGCCCCCAGCAGAAATGGCTGTTGGTGATGCGGAGCCGCTTTTTTCCGATGAGGCGGAGGGGGGCAGCTATGGGTTGGAGAATTTTTCTGCTGAACCGGAAGGGGATGTGGTTTTTGCCGATCTCACCGATGAGCAAATTTTAGACAAGGTGATCGACTATATTGAGGGGATTGATACATTTTCTGCCAATTTTGTGCAGACCGCCCCGAGTGGCACCGTATCTGCTGGGCAGATGTTGCTGAAACGGCCCGGGCGGATGCGGGTTGAATATGAGGCCCCCAACCCGCAATTGGTGGTCGCCACCCAGGGCATTGTCTATATCCATGACAAGGATCTGGGTATTACCGATTCCTATCCGTTGCGACGCACCCCATTGCGCTTTTTGCTGAGCAAGAAGATTAAAAGTGATCAGATGGTTCTCAATGATGTGACGCGCACAAGCCGCTCGGTAAGCATTGGCTTAACATCCAGCGATGAAGAAACGGAAGGCGAATTGGTGTTGGTGTTTGAGGCGCCGGATTTGGTGTTGCGGCGGTGGGCGGTGATTGATCCGTCAAACAATGTTACCATTCTGGATTTAGAAGATATAAAGCTGGGCGAGAGAATTGCCGCCAGCCAGTTTCGAGTGCCAGAGGCTGGGGGCAGCTTTACCCGGGATCATTAGCGCCCTATTTCGGTGATGTTATTTTGTCGCAGTCCAATATTATCTTTTCTGTAACTTGAAATTTTCTTGAGTGATGCGTTAAGGTGACAGTACGCTTGAGAGGCACGTTTCATCAGGACCCGCGTCGCCCCCCGCTTGCTGGTCCTATTCGCCTCGCGCCACCGGATTTCCCCTCCCGGTAGAGCGCTGATTTCAGAGCGTGAGATTGCGCCCGGCCTGAGAAGGCCGGGCGTTTTTTATCAGAGAGGGGTGGGCCAGCATGAGCCCCCAAAGGGGTGACGTTTTACGATTGATGCCATCACCTTGAGCGCATAGATAGGGCTCTTGGATGGGTTTGGAGTGCCGAGAATGGATGCTGATGTGGATTTACTGGCGCTGGAGCGGGAAATGCCTAGCCTTGCGGGGCTAAAGCGTTTTGCGGCCAGCTTTGAGGATGTGGATTGGTTTTCTCATCTAGGAGAGCCTTTGGCCCCCCATGAGCGAGCCTTGGCGCGCGCCTATCTGGATCGGTTGGGTTTTCCTGATAGTGAAATCGCCCAGCTGGTAGATTGGGAAGATGCGGCGCTTTCAGCCGAAACGCTTGATTGGAATAATCCTGCTTGGGAGGCGGAAGAGTTGGCGCGAACAGATTTGGGGCTTCGGGCGCTGGCGCATATTTCTGAAGAAGGATTACAGATCGGATTGACCATGATTGCGGATGCGGCGGGCCAAGCGATTAAAAATGCCATGAATGAGGCCGCAGCCCTTTGGGATGTAAGCACCGAACCGTTGCAAAATATTGCTGCGGGATCGGCCATTCAGGCCTGTCATAATGCGGCCTTATCATTGGTGGTGGCGGCTAATGATCCTGACTTTGAGCCGTCCAGCCATTGTTTCCAAGCCAAATTCAAACTGTTTGAAATGGGGCGTTGGCCAGTGGGTATTGTCGGCGGGAGTTTCAATCTGTTTTGAGATCATCACCCGGCCCGGATCTCGCTAATGGCGAGGAATAATAGGTAGAGGGCAAGGGTGCTGAGCAACCATTTCAAAATGGTGCGAAATTGTTTTTCTTCAAAGCGCTGCAATAATTTTGTGCCCAGCCATGTGCCAAAAAATCCGGCCAAGATTGACGCCCCGATCAAGCCTAGCCAAGGGCCATAGACAAACCCCGCCACGATAAAAACGATTACTTTAACAAGGTGGTTAAGCCCAAGGCTGGCCGCGGCGGTGGCCACCATTTGCACCCGGTTTAGGCTTTTGCGCCCGGCTAGAATGGCGGTTATGAAGGGACCTGTTGCCCCCACCATGAGGGTGAGAATTGCAGAAATAATGCCTGCCATTATCAACCCATGACGGCCAAACTTAATTTTACCAAAGCCTTTGCCCCATTGGGAATAAAGCACAAATAAAGCGATGGCGATGCGGATAAATTGCGCCGGGAAGGAAAGAACAATTTGTGCGCCGACGACAGCCCCAAGGGCAATGCCAATGGCAAACCAGAACACGACGGACCAATCTATGGATTTGTTCAATAGAGTTGCGCGTCCGGCATTGGAGCCCATCAACACCGCCCCATGGACAGGAATGATGGCATTGGCTGGCATGAAAATGCTCATCATGGCAATCAATAAAATACCGCCGCCGAGACTGAAGCTCGCGGTGATTGCCGATCCCATAAAGCTGGTTACAATCAGTAAGAATGCAATCCAAGGATTGGTCAAAGCGTCATTAAGAAGAAAGTCCCAAGACATGAAATATGATATAGGCCAGATTAGCGATCAAAGGACAGAAAAATAAAGACGGTCTTGTGATGAATATTCACTATTGAGATGGTTAAAGGAAAGATCATGCAGCTTTTTTATTCGCCCACATCCCCCTATGCGCGCAATACATTATTGGTGGCGCGCCATCATCAATGGCTGGATCGCCTAACCCTGGAAATGGTCAATCCGCTGGATGATCCGCGCCCATTGCGTGAGGCTAATCCTTTGGGCAAGGTACCAAGTTTGGTGCTTGATGATGGCAGGGCGCTATTTGATAGCACCAGCATCATCCATTATTTTAATCATTCGGGAAAAGGGCGTGACCTTTTTAATTTGGCCGATGCGCCTGAATTTGAAGGCCAGCGATTATATGGCTTGGCGCTGGGGGTGCTGGATCATGGGGTGGCATGGCGATTGGAATCTGTACGGCCAGAAAATGAACAATCGGCCCATTGGCAACAGCGCCGAAGGCGCGGCATTGAGGAGGCGTTGGCCTGTATGGAACAATCCATTCATGGTAGGGTGCCGCATATTGATGTGGAAAATATCTCGATTGTTGAAATCGCCTTCGGGGTCAGTCTCGACTATCTTGATTTTCGCCTCGGCTTTTTAAACTGGGCTGACCGTTATCCGGCATTAGCGGATTGGGTTAGGCCTATATTGTCGAGCGATGCATTTTGTGAGACCGATCCGAGAAAGGCATAATTCCCCCCATGAAAATTACGACTTGGAACATTAATTCCGTTCGCTTGCGGATCGGACAGGTGGAGAAATTTTTACTTGAGCATGGGCCGGATGTGCTGTGTCTGCAGGAGATAAAATGTCTTGAGGACCAGTTCCCGGCCAAGGCTTTTGAGCGGGCGGGATATCAGCATCTGGCTGTACACGGGCAAAAAGCTTATCATGGGGTAGCCATTGTTTCAAAAATCCCATTCCGGAAGGTGGAAAAGAAGCAGTTTGGCGAAAATGATGATGCGCGCCATATCGCTGCCCTGTTGGAAAATAATATTTGGGTACATAATTTCTACATTCCCGCTGGTGGTGATGTGCCAGACCCGGAAGAGAATGATAAATTCGCGCAGAAATTGGAATTTATTGATGCGTTGACCGGGTGGTTTACCCATAGCCCCCCGAAAAAATCTATTTTGGTGGGAGATTTGAATGTGGCGCCGGGGGAGGACGATGTCTGGTCCCACAAACAATTATTAAAAGTGGTGTCGCATACGCCAATCGAGGTGGAAAAATTTGTTGCGGCGCAAAAAGCAGGGCGCTGGGTGGATGTCGCCCGGGCCATTCGACCAGAGCCGGAAAAGCTGTTTTCTTGGTGGTCATACCGCGCCAAGGATTGGCGGGCTTCTAATCGTGGGCGGCGTCTCGACCATATTTGGGTGACGCCGGATTTGGAAAAGGCGGCTCTTTTGCGCGGATTAGACGGGTTTCATATCCATGAGGATGTCCGATCTTGGGAAAAACCGTCGGATCATGCGCCAGTAAGCCTGCATTTGAGCCTTTAAGCACACGCAATGCGCATGGTAGGAAAGATCAGGATTAAGAAAATTAATTTCGAGGGGCAAAGATGGCTGAAATCTCGCAATATAAAACCCCATTCAGAATATTCGCGGCTCTCATTGGTTGGGCGGCGGTATTTATCCAATATGTCGATGTCCTCATGAGCGGTGAGCATGCCAATATTTTTGCCGCGACACTCTATTATTTCGGTTATTTTACGATTTTGACGAATATCTTGGCGACCTTGGCTTTGACAGCGCCGTTTCTCGCGCCAACTACAAAACTGCATAGATTTTTTGAAAAACCCGCGGTGCGGGCGGCGATTGCCCTATATATTTTCGTGGTCGCTGCGGTCTATCACACCATGCTTGCCCGGCTTTGGCAGCCGAAAGGCATACAATTAGTCACGGATATATCCTTCCATACCATCATGCCGGCTTTATATTTGTTGGACTGGTTTTTCTTTGCCCCTAAGCGCCCCATGCGCTTCGGCCATATTCCCTATTGGATTATTTTCCCATTCCTCTATGGGGTTTTCACGATTATTCGCGGGGCTTTAAGCGGGGTCTACCCCTATCCGTTTATGAATATCACAGAATTGGGCATGGCCGCGGTTTTGATCAATATGGCCGGATTTACTGCATTCTATGCAGTGGGTGGAGCCGCTTTCATCGGCTTGGGGCGCCTGCTTTCAAAATCAAATGAGAGAGACACCCCATGATCCTACGCCGTGTCATAAACCATTTCAAAAATCAGGAATGGACCGCCATTTTTCTCGACTTTCTCATCGTCGTGGTCGGTGTGTTTGTGGGTTTGCAGGTGAGCAATTGGAATGAAGCGCGCGAAGACCGGGCACGCGGTGATGAATATCTTGAGCGCTTATATGCGGATCTCACATCAGATCACCTATCAGCAAATGGAAGAATGGCGTTTTGGCGTGAGGTGAGGGACTATGGTGACGTGGGTCTTGCCTATGGGGAAACGGGGCTCGTTGAGCAACAAAAAGCGTGGGACGTGCTCTTGGCTTATTTTCAAGCCAGTCAGGTGAATGAATTATATCCGAAAATAACTACCTTTGATGAGATGCGGAGTGCGGGGGAGCTTGGTCTGATTCAAAATGTGGAATTACGTCAATTACTCACCTATTATTATAGTACGACCACACAAAGGGCGGTTGTTGAATATCCGGCCTATCGGGAGCATGTGCGCGGCGAAATACCGTTAAGTGTCCAGAATTATATTTGGGAAACTTGCTATGAGAGCACCTTCTTGGACGAGCAGGTGATGAAATCGTGTGACAGTCCCATATCCCCTGCGCGGGCGCGCGCTATCATTGATAATATCGCTCAAAATGATGTCCTTATGAAAGAGCTACGATATTGGATGTCGACCATGACAGTCGCCACCTTCGTTGCCCGTAATCGCCTCATCGCCATCGCCCAGCTGCAAGCCATGATTGATGAAGAATTAGGGCGAGATCCTTCCTCTTCCGTGCAGGTGCCCATTCGAGCAGTAGGAAATTAAACTGATATGACAGAACTGGCGAGTAATGACATATTGATGACCATCGCCCAATTATCTTTGGCGAATATCGGATTTATAGGCATTGTACTGGTATTTGGCAGGCGTGTGGAAAGTCAATGGTCGGGGCATGAGAAGGCACAATTTTATGCCATGATCGTAACGCCGTTAACGGCGTTGGCGGGCAGCTTTGTTCCCGGCATATTAAATCTGGAAATTGCATCAACGGAAACCGTTTGGCGGCTGTCAAATTTGATTCTTGGCGTATTGCATTTGATCAATTTTATCGGTTTCGTCAAAGTGGTAATACAGAACGGCGGGCTATTCGGCTCGCACAAGATTACAGCACCAATTGGCTTTCTGTTTCTTCTTAGCCAGTTTCTGGCAGCGGCAGCGGTAATTCCATGGCTGGAAACCGTTTTTATTCTTGGTTTATTGCAACAGCTGGCGATTGGAATTCACAATTTTGTTTTGTTGCTGGAAGTGCGAAAATAATCATGGAGTTCGAAGCTTTTCGTACAATTGCACAAATTGCGGCGACTTTGGTGGGGGCAGGTGACGAAAGCGTGTGACAGTCCCATATACCC
>JALWRV010000287.1 GCA_027080545.1 Parvularculaceae bacterium | reverse complement strand
AACCAAGACAGGCACCAGTTCCGGCGTCACCCCAATGGTGAAACCATTGGTAGATAGCACCGAGGCGGCGTTAAAAATTTGTGGAAAGTAAAGTTGCCAATCACGAGAATCCGTAGAAATCCAATAAAGCACCCCAACCAACAGCACAAATATCAAAAATACAGGTGTTTCCCGTTCACGCAAATCACGCAACCGTGCCCGTTGGTCAACAATGCGTGCTATTAAAATAAAATTGACCCCGCTCATCAACATGGCCAGAAACACCGGCAAATAAAGTGCCGAGCTGCTATAGCCATCAAGCCCCTCAATGGCTGGAATAAATCCGCCCGACGCAATTAAGGACAGGCCCATCACCACAGCTTCAATAATGGGCACCCCAAGCACGGAAAATAACAGGGAAAACCCAAGAGAAATTCCCAAATAGATGGGCAAAAAAGCGATAAGGGCTTTGCGAAAAGTTTGTAGGTAGCGATCGTCCCCTTCCAAACTAAAAGGCGGCGTTACCGTGGAAACCCCTAAAAATTGCGGTCGAACAAACACAGCCGCCGCTGCCGCCAGCGATACTAACCCGCCCATGGATTGCAATTGCGCTCGCCACAACATGGTTGCGCCATTGGCCCGGGCCTGATCCGCATCCAGCCACGCGCCAGTGGTTGTAATGGCGGAAACTGCCTCAAACCAACCATCGAGAAAACTCATCCCATCCAGAACGAATGGCAATCCATAAATCACGGGCAGCACCAGCCAAAAGCCGAGCAAAACCAAAATGGTTTCTCGTAGTCCCGTCTTGTCTGTTTCTTTTTCCCCTTGATGGGAGGAATAATACAAGCCCCCACCGAGGAAGCCCATAATCATGCCCGTATAGAGAAAGCCCAAGGCTTGCGCACCATTGCCCTCGAACACGGCCGTCAATAAGGGGAAAATCGTGCCGATGGCCATGAACATCAACAGGCGCCCGAGATAGGATATGATGGCGACAATATTCAAAACTTAAAAATATTCCAATGTGACCCGGAACATCTGTTCCACATCTTTAACATTTTCCCTAAGGGCCATCAGCACCACCCGATCATTGGGTTGAATGACCGTATTGGCTGTTGGTAATAACACCTCATCATCCCGCAAAATTGCCCCTACCACCACACCGGACGGCAAATCCGTGTCCTTCAAGGCCTGACCAACCAATGATGAGGTCTCGAGAGCGATGGCATCAATCAATTCGGCCTCCCCATCCATGATCGAAAATACCCCCTTGATGCGGCCGCGTCTCACATGCTGCAAAATCGTTGAAATAGTTACAGCGCGCGGATCCACATGGCGATCAATACCAACAGATTCCGTTATTTCTCCATAGGTGCGCTCATTGACCAAGCATAAGGCTTTGTTGGCCCCTTCGCGCTTGGCAATGATGCTGGCCAAGACATTCACCTCGTCACTATCAGTGACGGTCACGATGGTTTCACATTCCGCGACCCCGGCCTCCAGCAAAATATCCCTATTCAAACCAGAGCCTTTAATCACTACGGCGCGCTCCAATTGATCCGCGATGAAATTGGCGCGCCCATCCGACATTTCAACAACACGAATTTTGGTCAGAGGATTGCTCTCTAGGGCTTTGGCCACATGATAGCCAATATGCCCGCCCCCAACGATGATGATCTTGCGCGCCTCAGCCGTTTTTTCCGATAGAATTTCCAATGCCCGATTGATCTTGTCTTTATCAGCCACGAAATAAATATCGTCACCCACATGAAGCTCATCATCTGCATGAGGCCGAAATATTTTCTGGTCACGCACCACCCCTACAATAACAATCTCCAAATCCGGAAAAAGCTCCGCCACCTGTCGCAAGGGCGTATCGGTAATCGGGCAATTTTCGCGTATCTTCAATCCAACCGCCCAAATACGACCATCGGCAAAGGAACGTATTTCAAAAGCGCTGGGGGTGGATAATCTTTGTAAAATAGCATCGGCCACTTCGGCTTCTGGTGAAATCACCACATCAATGGGAATATTTTTTCGACTGAACAAATCGGCATATTTATGATCGAGATAAGAATCCCCGCGTATCCGCGCGATTTTGGTGGGAACATTAAACAAGGAATGGGCGATTTGACAGGAAACGATATTGACCTCATCGGACTGGGTCACAGCAATAATCATGTCGGTTTCGCTAGCCCCGGCTTCGGTCAACGTGTCCGGATATGAGGCATTGCCGACAATGCCGCGCACTTCGAGCCGTTCGGTTATTTTTCGTACCAGGCTTTCCGATTGGTCAATCACGGTGACATCAAATTTCTCACCGGCCAGTTGGGCCGCAATACCATAGCCGACCCGTCCGGCACCACAAATGATCACTCTCATCATAAGATTGCTTCTAATCCATTATTGAGGTTAGCCGTTCCATCCTGTCCGTTCCGACGATCATGGCCCTATGTACGCGCATTCGTATCCACACCCAAGGCCTTTAATTTGCGGTGTAGCGCCGAACGCTCCATACCGATAAAGGCCGCTGTACGCGAGACATTACCACTAAAACGGTTAATCTGGGCGATAAGATATTCCCGTTCAAATTTTTCCCGGGCCTCGCGAATTGGCATGGTAATAAGCTGCTCCAAGGTCTCCCCCACGGGAACGGACGGCCCTGTGCGCACAATATCATCGGGCAGACGGTCAACGGAAATGGGCACATCGGCCGGCTCATCCCCCATCAGCAACAAGGTGCGTTCAAGCACATTGCGTAATTGGCGCACATTACCGGGCCAATGATAGGCCTGTAGGGCTGCCAACGCATCGGAGGTGATTTTACGGTAGCGCACGCCACCCGCATCGGAAATTGATTTAACCAATGATTCTGCCAGCTCCGGAATATCCTCGCGCCGTGAAGCCAAGGTGGGGGCACTAATGGGCACCACAGAAAGCCGGTGGAATAGATCCTTGCGAAAGCGATCTTCCTCCGCCTCTTGCAACAGGTTTTTGGTGGTGGTGGAAATAATACGCACATCGACCTCCACCGGATCCGAGCCACCCAAGCGTGTAAATTTTTGCTCCACCAAAACGCGCAAAATCTTGGCTTGCGTTTCGATAGGCATATCCGCCACTTCGTCGAACAAAAGGGTTCCCCCATGGGCTCGTTCCATCAGGCCGATATTTTTTGGCTTGCCATCTTCTCCTTCAATACCAAATAGGGCTTCTTCCATACGATCCGGTGCAATGGTTGCCGCCCGTACGATAACAAATGGCCGGTCTCGGCGGTGGGAATGGGCGTGAATATTGCGCGCCAATATTTCCTTGCCGGCTCCGGCGGGGCCGGAAATTAAAACCCGCGATTTTGAATCCGCAATTTTGGCGATCAAAGATCGTAAATGTAATATAGAAGAAGAATGTCCGATGAGATCAACCGAGTGTGCCCGAGAGCGCAAGTCGGTATTTTCGCGGCGTAAACTCGCGGCTTCTAACGCCCGTTGCGCTGTTAGGATAAGCTTGTCGGCATTGAACGGTTTTTCCAGAAAATCATAGGCCCCTTTACGAATAGCTGCGACCGCCGTTTCCACATTGCCGTGGCCTGATATAATCAAAACCGGCAGATCCGGATGATCGCGGCGCAATTCATCAAGAATTTCCAGCCCGTCAAGCTTTGATCCTTGTAGCCAAATATCAAGAATGACCAAAGCTGGCACCCGCGCCCGCAATGCGTCAAACACCGCATCACTATTGGCAGCCATGCGTGGCGCATAGCCTTCATCTTCCAATATGCCGCAAATCAACTCACGAATATCGCGTTCATCATCAACAACTAAAATGTCAACGCTCATCCCACCTTCTCCTTGTTCTCCCGTCCATCCACATGATCTGATCCTTGCTGCTCGGCGCTCTCAAACCCATCTTTATTTTGTTTTAACGGTAGGGTAATCGTAACTTTGGTGCCGCTTTTACCCCCCAAGGTCAGATCATTCACAAGGCGCAAACTCCCCCCATGTTCTTCGATAACTTTGCGCACGATCGCCAAACCAAGACCGGTTCCTTTTTCACGGGTGGTCATATAGGGTTCGGTTAATTTGTGCCGCGACTTCACAGGCAATCCTTTGCCATTGTCGATAATCGACAACAATAGGTGCTGCGCTTTGCGCTCAATCATAATTTTAATTTTGCCATGATCCGGTGCCATACCATCATCGCCAGACTCGGTAATCGCCTCCACGGCATTTTTGATCAAATTGGTCAAAGCCTGTTCGAGTAATCGCCCATCCCCAAAAAATAATAAAGGCCCCGGGTCTCCTTCTAGGGCAAAATCAATTTCCGGTGCGGAAACTTGAAAATTGAACATCGCCGCTTTGGCAATTTCATAAAGATCTTCTTCCTGCATGATCGGTTCCGGCATCCGCGCAAAA
>JALWRV010000286.1 GCA_027080545.1 Parvularculaceae bacterium | reverse complement strand
CTTAACGAGGTCCCTATGATTGCCCTCATTCTGTTTGCCCTGTTCATTGGCCTACCGACCCTTGAAATCTGGTTAATCGTGCAATTCGCGGTTCATTTCGGGGCCCTACCAACCATATTGGCGACCATATTAACCGCCATTCTTGGTTCCGCGATCATTCGCTGGCAGGGCTTTCAGGCCGTGCGCCAATTACAAGCCGAATTGCAAGCCGGCCGCAGCCCCGCAGGCCCGATCATTCACGGGGCCTTTTTGCTCTTCGCCGCCCCCATGCTGATGCTCCCAGGCTTTGTTACTGACGGTTTCGGCTTTTTGCTCCTAATACCTGCGGTTCGGGTCTTTATCGGTCGCAAAATTCTCAATTGGCTCAAACGTCAGGCCGAACTTGGCAATATCCGCATTCAATAGCCGCCCCTCAATAGCTTGTATCCTCAGCCCTGCCATGGTAGCAGGCGGGCTTTAGAAATCCGCCTTTGACAAAAGAGCAGCATTGTCTGTCTCCAATTTAAAAAGAAGCAAACAGCAGGTACGCCATGTCCGATACAAACCCCACCGACCAAAACCCAAATCCCGCCAATGGCCAAGACGGGGCCGCCCCGGATCCCGCCACTCAACCGGCTTTGCGTTTGCTTGATCGCTATGTGAAAGATTTATCGTTTGAAAACCCGAACGCCCCGCTCAGCTTAAACCCCATGTTGCCAACCCCAAAATTTGAAGCCGAAGTTGGCGTTAATGGCCGCCAGATCGGGCCGGAACAGTTTGAGGTCGAGCTTTCCTGTGCCGTCACCGCCCGCCACGACACCAACACCACCTTTGTGGTTGAGGTTAATTATGCAGGCCTATTCTTGATGCAAAATATGGATCAAGACATGATCGAACGGGCCATGCTGGTAGACTGCCCTTCAATCCTGTTCCCCCACATGCGGCTGGTCATTGCCGAAGCCACCAATAATGGCGGCTTTACCCCTTTGACCATGGATCCGGTCAATTTCTTGCAAATGTATGAGCAACAAAAAAAGGCCGGCACCTTAAAGTCTGATGGCGCCCCATCAACAGGTGCCTAACACCGGGCGCCGCAGCCTTTCCAAAAATCACTTCCAAAGAGCGTTTTCCATCTCGCCAATAAAGGCTTGATGGGCGCGGCGCTCTTCATCGCTGAGCAAGCTCGCCCGCGGATTTTTGCGCATGGGCTTGCCCGCCTCCCCAACTAGATGGTCCCCGGGCACCCCCTTGCCCGGATCACGGGTTTGTACCAGTTCCAACCCCGCCTGCGCCCCGCCCGTCAGCTCAATATAAACCTCCGCCAATAGTCCCGCATCAAGCAACGCCCCGTGGCCTTCACGGGCTCGGCGATCCGTATTGATACCGAAGCGCGAACAAAGCGCATCAAGAGAGGCTGGGGCACCGGGAAATTTTCGCCGCGCCATCACCAGCGTATCTACCACCTCATTGTCCAATATGGCCAGCCCCGCCCGCTCCAGTTCAAACTGAATGAACCCCATATCAAATTGGGCATTGTGGGCGACCAGCACCCCGTCCCCAACAAATTCAAGAAAAGCCGCCCCAACCTGCGGATCCGCAAAAACCGGCTTGTCCGCAAGAAAATCAGCTGACAGCCCATGAACACGAAAGGCCGCCTCAGGCATGTCCCGCTCAGGATTGATATAGCAATGAAATTGCTTGCCCGTGAGCGCCCCATTGATCATTTCCAAGGCCCCGATCTCAACTATCCGGTCTCCCTCCGCCGGTTTAAAGCCGGTGGTTTCCGTATCAAAAATTATCTGCCGCATTATGCCCTAACCCTTTTTCCCATCCGCTTCGGGGCGTGGCAACAGCGCTGCTAAAACCGTGCCCACTTGCGCCCGCGCCTCTTCAATCCCACCATCGGTGCGAATAATATAATCTGCTTTGTCTATCCTGTCTTGTTCGGCCCATTGACGCGCTAAAATCATATCCAGCTTTTCCGCACTCATGCCCGGACGCGCCAAAACCCGCTCTCGGCGCACTTTTTCATCCGCCGTGCACACAATAATCGCATCCAGCCTGCGCTGGTTTTCAGATTCAAACAAAAGCGGAATATCAAGCAAAATCGCTTTCGCCTTCTCTTGGCGGTGAACGAAAAGACATTGGTCAAGATAGACCAACGGATGGACCTGTTTTTCCAACCAGACAAAACCTTCTTTATCCGCCGCCAAGGCGCGGCTCAAACAGGCCCGATCAACAGCCCCCTCGCGCACACAATCCGGGAACCGCTCTTTGATAAGGCCAACCGCTGCCCCCCCTTTTTCATAGAGCCGATGAACCGCCTCATCAGCGCTCCATATGGCCACCCCCTGCTCAGCAAACAATCTGGCGGTGGTGCTTTTGCCCATGCCGATAGAGCCGGTCAGCCCAAGCAAAAGAGGTTTTTCTGCAGGCTGTTTCAAGGTTTCAGATAAAAAGGCAATGGCTTCGTCTACCGGACCGGGCGTGGCCCCAAACCATTGACGAAACCCGGCCATGGCTTGGAAAACCAACATGGATAGCCCGTTAAAAACCGTCAGACCATGGGCCTTTGCCCGCGCCAAAAAATCCGTCTCCAAGGGTCGGTAAGAAAGATCCCCCACCACTATATCGGGCCGCGCCTTTGCAAAAGAAAAGTCAAATCCCGCCCCTGTTCCAACCCCCGCGCTGGTGGCGTTGATAATAAGATCAACCGCCCCCACCACGCTTTCGCGTCGCGCCCAATCAAGCACGGTCAGTTTCCCTGAGAAGTGCTGTGCCAATTTTTCGGCCCGTGCCCGCGTTCGGTTCGCCACATAAATTTGCTGCGCCCCCGCCTCAATCAAGGCTTGCAACACCGCTGGCACCGCCCCGCCAGCCCCGAGAACCAGAGCTGAAAAACTTTCGGGTAAATGAGTTGCATGATGGGTCAAAGCCGATGCAAAGCCACTCACATCACTATTGTCGCCAACAACAGACTTGTTTGAAAAGCTCAACATGTTGGCAACCCCGAGCCCTTGGGCCACAGCGCTCACCTCATCGGCCAAGGCAAAAGCTCGCCGCTTATGGGGCAAGGTCACATTGCAACCGCGAAACCCGTAATGGCGCAAGGCTCCAATCATGGCTGCAAACGCCGCATCACTATCCGCCACATCAAGGGCAATATAATCCCCCTCTAGCTCTGCTTTTTTCAACCAAAAGCGATGAAGGGCCGGTGATAATGAATGATCAATGGGATGACCCAAAACCGCTGCCCGTTTTTTTAAGCCTTGTGCCTCACCCCCTACCATGACAAGGCTCCTTGCTCGCGCAATATTCTTTGTACGAATAAAATAGGCAAGCCCAGAATGGCAAAATGATCCCCCCTTATATCATCAAACAGACGGATCCCTTGTTCTTCAATATAATAGGCCCCTACAGAGCTTAAAACCTTGTCCCCCACAGCGGCGAAATAATCATCCAGCTCTTTCGCCGTAAGCAAGCGCAAATAGAGACTAGCGCTTTGTGTTTCTTCAGCGATGATTTTGCCTTGCCACGCAATCACCGTGCCCCCGTGCAAATGATGGCATTTTCCGCCCATGCGCAATAAACGTTCTTTTGCCTCTTCAATGGTTTTCGGCTTTTCAAATGCTTTTCCCTCAAAGCCCAAAATCTGATCCGCCGCAATCACCAAACCGTCATGGGTTGACGATATTTGCGCAGCCTTGGCGCGGGCCAGTTCCAACGCAAGGCTTTCCAGATCAAGCCCCCGGGCCATGCCACGCTCTATCAATTCGGTTTCATCCAAATCCGCCGGAACAATATCAAAGCCAATGCCCGCCGCCCGTAAGATTTTCGCGCGGATAAAGCTTTGCGACGCCAGAATAATGGGGATCATGTTTCTTCTTTCTCGCGCCTATCCGTTAAACGGGAAAGAATATTAGCAGCGGTTTCTTCAACCGAGCGCCGGGTAACATCAATAATCGGCCAACCCATCCGCGCAAAATAACGTCGTGCTTTCAAAAGCTCTGCCCGAATTTTTTGCAAATCCGAATAATCATCCAGCTTATCGCTCTCAAATCCCCGCATCCGGTTTTCGCGAATAGCCGACAATCGATCCGGGCTGGCCACAAGTCCGATAATCAACGGATTTTTCAGCCGGGCCAATTCTTCGGGCGGGTCTTGGGTTGGCACCAGCGGCACATTTGCCGCTTTGATCCCGCGATTGGCCAAATACATGCAGGTGGGTGTTTTCGAGGTGCGGCTGATCCCCACCAAGACCACATCCGCCGTTTCCAAATCCCACAACATCTGCCCATCATCATGGGCCAAAGTATAATCAATCGCCCCGATCCGGGAAAAATAATCCTCATCCAGCCGATATTGCGCCCCCTGCTCATGGGTTTGCTGATCCCCTAAATAATCCCCCAAAGCC
>JALWRV010000285.1 GCA_027080545.1 Parvularculaceae bacterium | reverse complement strand
GCGGTCGCCCATGGGGTGCAAATGTTATTGGATGGCAAGGTCGAACGGATGGTTCTGTCGCGTCCAGCGGTGGAGGCCGGGGAAAATATCGGCTTTTTACCGGGCGATATGAAAGACAAAGTCGACCCCTATCTGCAGCCTCTTTATGATGCGCTCTATGATGTGATGTCCGGTGAGGTCGTGGACAAAAAAATCGCCAGTAAGGAGATTGAGATCGCCCCTTTGGCCTTTATGCGCGGGCGCACCCTGAGCCGTTCAGTGGTCATACTGGATGAGGCACAAAACGCTACCGCCGGGCAGATGAAAATGTTCTTAACCCGTCTTGGAGAGGGGTCGCGCATGGTGGTGACGGGGGATCCGTCGCAAACCGACCTAATGGCCCGTGACGTGTCCGGTCTGGGGGATGCGTTGGCCTTGGTGGCGACGATGGATGAGGTTGGCATTACCCGCTTTAGCGCAAAAGACGTGGTGCGCCACCAGCTGGTCGCCAAATTAGTCTCCGCCTACGAAAAGCGAGACGCCCAGCGCCGCCAAGGGGATAAAGAATAATCGGCATGGATCATCAATTGCTTGCTGACATTGTTATCGAGACCGCAGACTGGCACCATTATGAGGCGTTGGAAGCGCGGGCGCAAACCTGTTTCGATAGTCTAACGAGGCTTTCACCCAAAGGCTTTAAACCGGGTGTTGTGGCATTATTGCTGAGTGATGATAAGCATGTACAGCAATTGAATAAAAAGTGGCGCCATAAGGATCAACCGACCAATATTCTATCCTTTCCTGCAGATTTGGCAGCTCATCAGCCACCGGAAATGCCGCTTTTTTTGGGCGACATGATTTTGGCCTATGAAACCTGTGCCCGGGAAGCAGCGGCGCGGCCCGTGGCGTTTCTGGATCATTTTTCGCATCTCATTATTCATGGGGCGTTACATTTAATGGGTTATGATCATGTACAGGCCGCAGAAGCACAAGAAATGGAAGCCCTAGAGATTGACGTGCTGGCCTCAATCGGCATTTCCAACCCTTATGAACTGGCGTAAGTTTGAAATGAATATCCAACGGAGTTGATTATGACACGCGGTGAGGGCGCATCCGCCAATAATGGTGCAGCGCCCGCCAAACCAACCCCCAATGCGGGCCAAAATGTCGCGCAAGGGGAAAAATCCGACAAGGCAAAACCATTATTTGCGCGATTGCGTCGCCTATTTGGCGGCCCCAACCAGAATGACGCCCTATCTCGGGCGCTTAAAAATGGTGAAGGGCTGGAGGGGCTGTCGGCAGAGCGGCGGGATATGATCGAGCGGGTATTGTTGTTCGATTCCATTGCCGTGGAAGATGTGATGATCCCGCGGGCCGATATTGTCGCCATTGAAGATGATATCAGCCTTACGGATTTGCTGAAAACCTTTTCTCAAGCGGGCCATTCGCGCTTGCCGGTCTACCATGGGGATCTCGATGATCCACGGGGCATGATCCATATTCGCGATCTGGTTGGGGTTTTGGCGGATCCCGAGCGGGTGGAAAATAATAATCAGCCCCTCGGGGATATGATCCGCAAGCTGCTTTATGTGCCGCCCTCCATGCCGGTGACAGATCTTTTGTTAAAAATGCAGGCGGCGCGTATTCACATGGCTTTGGTGATCGATGAATTTGGCGGCACCGATGGTCTGGTGACCATTGAAGATCTGGTCGAGCAAATTGTTGGTGAAATTCGTGATGAGCATGATGAGGAAGAAGACCCGGTTTTGCGCCCCAAGGGCAAGAATATCTGGCTGGCGTCCGCACGGGTTGAGTTAGAAGCCTTAGAGCGCGAAACCGGTCTGTCTCTGGCGTTGGAAGAAGATGATATCGACACGCTGGGTGGGTTGGTCTTTACCTTGGCAGGCCATGTGCCCGCGCGCGGGGAGATAATCAATCATCCGGCCGGATTGGAATTTGAAGTGTTAGAGGCAGACCCGCGCCGGGTTCGCCGACTATGTATCCATAAAATTTCATCAAAAAATTCGCATACGGATGAAAATAAATAAGCGTTAAGAGGCGGGTAATTTGGCCATGATTTTTTTGGAAAAAACCAAGGGCCGGATCGCGAGCGCTGCAAATTGGATCATCCAATTACGCGGTTGGCGGCGTTTTGCCATCGCTTTTTTGTGCGGCGTGTTGGCGGCCATGGCATTGGCGCCGATCTATGCATTGCCTTTGTTGTTTGTCGGTCTTTCAGGGTTGGTTTGGCTGTTAGACGGGGTGCGGGCGCACCATAAACGCGCCCGCTTTGCAGGTTTTGCTAGCGGTTGGTGGTTTGGCTTTGGCTATTTCCTCGCCTCGATCTATTGGATGTCCTTTTCCTTTTTTGTGCAGGCGGATCAGTTTGCTCTATTGTCTCCGTTAGCCCTGTTTGGGCTACCGGCTTTTTTAGGGCTGTTTAGCGCTGTGGCGGTGTGGGGGGCGGTGCGGTTTTGGGTGCCGCATTGGTCCAGAGTGCTGTTGTTGGCCGCTTGTTTGTCCGTGGCCGAATATGTTCGCGGCCATATTCTCACCGGGTTGCCGTGGAATTTGATCAGCCAAAGTCTGGCGGGCTATTTGCCTCTGGCACAGTTAGCGGCTGTGGTTGGGCCTTATGGGTTGAGCTTCATAGTGCTGGTTTTGGGCGGGTTACCGGCGACGATGGTGAGCGGGGTTAATGGGCTCAGTGGGCATATAGGGTGGAAACCCCTATGGGCCAGCTTAGGCGGCATGGTGTTTTTGGCTTTATTTGGTTTTGTCCGTTTGGCGCTTTTGCCCACCGATAATGATCCGTCAGTGGTGGTGCAGATTGTTCAACCAAACATTCCCCAGAAAGAAAAAATCAATTGGGATTATTGGCAACGTAATTTCATGCGGGCGCTCGATCTTTCCCTGCCGGATGAGCCTATAAAAGAAGATCAAACCTTGCTGATTGTTTGGCCGGAAAATGCCGCAGCCCTCTTGGGCGAGACTGAAAATGCAAGAGGCATTCTTGCAGATCGCCTACCGGCAGGTGCGGTGTTATTGGCAGGGGCAGTGCGACGGGATGAGCCGACCCGTGAGGCGCATTATTATAACGCGCTATTGATGTTGCACCATGCGCCGGACAGCACACCGCAAGGGGCGGGGTTCGCGCCGCCAATGGCTGTGGTTGATCAATATGACAAGGCCCATCTGGTGCCGTTTGGAGAATATCTTCCCCTTTATGGTCTGTTGGAAAAAATAGGACTAACCTCTTTGGCGCCCATTGAAGAAGGGTTTACGCCAGGCTCTGGTCGGCGAAATCTCAGTTTCGATAGTAAAACGGGGCGTAAAGTTTTTTCTCCTTTGATTTGCTATGAAATTATTTTCCCCGGCCGTCTCTATCCGCGTGGTCAGCGGCCCGATTTTATTGTCACCATCACCAATGATGCGTGGTTTGGCGATAGTGCGGGGCCTCGTCAGCATCTCGATCAGGCGCGGATGCGGGCGATCGAAAGCGGATTGCCGATTGTGCGTTCCGCCAATACGGGCATATCGGCCCTCATTGACGCGCAGGGTCGAATGGTCGGGCGTTTGGCCCTTTATGAGGCTGGATCGATTGGAAATATGATGCCAATGACGGGGCCGCGCACCCTCTATTCCTATTTTGGTGATGGGCTATTTGGGCTTATCCTATTGGCAGCGCTCTATTATTTCCGGTTTCGCCGGACCGGCTGAATTGTGGCGTAAATGTGATTGTTGTTTGGCCGCTTAAGCCCTGTTGCAATATGTCTAAAATGTATATAATCACTGGCAATTATGAGTATGGGGCACACGAGGAGCGCGTTCTGTCACAACCAAAACGAAAATTGATATCTAGCCCACATCCGATTGACAAACATGTGGGCATGCGGGTCCGCCTGCGCCGCTTGATGTTGGGTCTTAGTCAGGACAAGCTGGGCGAGCGGCTGGGGCTGACTTTTCAGCAGATTCAAAAATATGAAAAAGGCGTCAACCGCGTCGGGGCTAGTCGGTTGTTTGAATTATCAAAAATTCTCGACGTGCCCATGCAATATTTTTTTGACGGCATTCCGCAGCAACCCGTGCCTACAGGCGGATTTGCTGAAGATGACTCGGCATTGGAGCCCGCAAGTGAGCCGACAGAAGATTATACCACCCTGTTGGCAACCCCGGAAGGTATGGAGCTTTATCGGGCTTTTTCAAAAATAACCGATACCAAAGTGCGCCGTCGGGTGATCAATCTGGTGCGTTCTTTGTCGGACGAAGCGGACTGACGGCCCGCAAATTCCCAGAGCAATTCTTTGATAGACAAACCGGGAAGGGGATTGTAAGCCTCCGGCTCATATAAACTTATCTTTATGTCTTGAAGTGATGGTGCCAACCATCCCTTAAGCGGTGGAGGCCAGTTCATGAGCGCCA
>JALWRV010000284.1 GCA_027080545.1 Parvularculaceae bacterium | reverse complement strand
GGTGTTCTGTGTTGCAACAGCTAAACGCGCGCCATCCTGATAGTTGTCCGGCGCTGGTGCTGAATGCGGATTTTCGCCCTTTGAGCTATTTTCCCCTGTCGCTTTGGTCGTGGCAGGATACGTTGAAGGCGGTATTTCTCGATCGGGTTGATGTGGTGGCAGAATATGACCGCGTGGTGCGCTCGGCCAATTTTGAGATGCGCCTGCCATCGGTGGTGAGCTTGCGCAATTTTGTTGACCATAAGCGCGCCCCGGCCTTTACCCGGTTTAACGTGTTTTTGCGTGATCGGTTTACCTGCCAATATTGTCTCAACAATAGATGCGAGCAATTGACCTTTGATCATGTGGTGCCGCGCTCTCATGGGGGGCGCACAAGCTGGACCAATATTGTTGCGGCATGTGCCCCGTGCAATTTGAAAAAGGGCGGGCGTACCCCCAAACAGGCGGGCATGTATCCGGCGCAAACGCCCTATAAGCCGAACATGTATGAGTTGAATGATCGCGGGCGGCAATTTCCGCCCAACCACCTCCATGAAACATGGATGGACTATCTCTATTGGGATGTGGAATTGGAACCCTAGAGCATTTCCAGAACAAATGGCCCCTTCAAGACGCCACCCCCATTCTGAGCGTATCGAAGGACGCTGCTGCGCCTCTGGGTGAAGTGGAGCGTGCTATAAATCGAGCGGTACAGGTTTGGCGGGTGGTTCAAGGCCTAAATGACGCCACCCCTTATGGGCCAACATGCGCCCGCGCGGGGTGCGCTCGATCAGCCCTTGTTGCAGCAAGAACGGCTCAATCACATCTTCTACCGCATCGCGGGCTTCGGCTAGGGCGGCCGCCAAGGTTTCAACCCCCACTGGCCCGCCGCGATAATTTTCCGCGATCAGGCGCAAATAGCGTCGGTCGAGAATGTCGAGCCCTAACCCGTCTACATCCAGCCGCGACAAAGCCTTGTCGGCAATGGGGGGGGTAATCATGCCGGAGGCTTCGACCAAGGCCACATCAGCGACCCGGCGCAAAAGCCGTCCGGCAATGCGGGGGGTGCCACGAGAGCGACTGGCGATAACCCGGGCGGCGGCGCGTTCAATGGGAGCGCCAATTTTTTGCGCCGCGCGATCAATGATATGGGTCAGCTCTTCTTGGGTATAAAAATCAAGCCGCAGCGGAATGCCGAAGCGATCAAGCAAGGGTTTGGTCAACAGGCCGGAACGAGTGGTCGCGCCCACCAGCGTGAAGCGGGGTAGTTCGATTTTAACCGAGCGCGCTGCCGGGCCTTCGCCAATGAGAATGTCGAGAGAAAAATCTTCCATGGCCGGATAGAGCACCTCTTCGACCACGGGCGACAGGCGATGGATTTCGTCAATGAACAAAACATCGCGCGGTTCTAAATTGGTGAGGATGGCTGCTAAATCCCCGGGCTTGGTGATGATCGGGCCGGAGGTGGCTTTGAAATTGACCCCCAACTCATTGGCAATGATATGGGCGAGGGTGGTTTTGCCGAGCCCGGGGGGGCCGTGCAATAGCACATGGTCGAGGGCTTCGCCCCTTTGTTTAGCCGCTTTGATGAAGACACCGAGATTGTCGCACGGGTGTGTTTGGCCAACAAAATCAGCGAGAAATTTTGGTCGCAGGGCGGGGTCCATATCATCCCCGGCCTGATTATCGAGAACAGGATTTTTACCAGCGGCGGTCACAGGATGGAGAGTTCCTTCAAGCCTTGACGAATGAGATTTTCAACACCAAGGCCGGGGTCACTCTGGGTCAGGCGGTTGACAGCGATGCGCACTTCGGCGCTGTCATAGCCAAGATTGACAAGGGCTGAAATGGCGTCGCGTTTGATATTGTTGGCAGGCCCTGTTTCCGGCATAGGGTCTGTTGCGGTTGATTTTTTGCTGTTGGTGGCGGGGGCAAATTGCACCACCCCGCGTGCGCTGATCAGCGGATCAACTTTGCCCTTTAGTTCGGTGACGATGCGGGTGGCGATTTTTTTGCCGATGCCTTGGGCGCGGGTCAGCGCGGCATTGTCGCCCATGGCGATGGCATCCAGCAATGGGTCCGGTGGTAAAATTTGCAAAATGGCCAGAGCCGCCTTGGCACCCACTCCTTGCACCGATTGCAACAGGCGAAAACAATCACGCTCATGGGCATCATGGAAGGCGATGAGGCGGATAAAATCTTCACGCACCATAGTCTCGATGGCGAGGCTTGCGGCTTCGCCAATGCGCAACCCGTCCAACAAGCGGGCATTGGCGGCGATTTCATAACCAACCCCTTGCACATCGATAATGGCGTGCTCGCTGGTGATGGCAAGGCAGGTGCCTTTCAGATGGCCGATCATGCGCTGGCTGCCTTTCGTGTTAAGGGGCGGTGATGGGCATGGCATATAGCCACCGCCAACGCATCCGCCGCATCCGCCGATTGATTCCCGGCGCGGGGTAAAAGCACCCGCACCATGGCTTGCATCTGGCCTTTGTCGGCATGGCCTGCGCCGCTAATCGATTTTTTGATTTTGTTGGCGGCATATTCTGCCACGGGCAGGCCACACAGGGCCGGCGCTGCGAGACAGACCCCCCGTGCTTGGCCAAGGGTGAGGGCGGCGCGGGGGTTGGAATTGACAAAGGTTTCTTCGACGGCTGCTTCATTCGGATGGTGATGGTGAATAAGGTCGCTCAGGGCTTGGTGTAAAAACCCCAACCGCGCCGCAAGCGTGTGTGTGGGCGGCGATTTGATCACCCCGGCATCCACAAAGCCGAGCCGACCATGGGTGCACTCAACCACCCCCCAGCCACACAGGCGCAGGCCGGGATCAATACCAAATATGCGGATGGTTTCAGACATGGGCCCCTTTTAGGGCGATTTGCCGCCAGAATAAAAGGGGAACTTTTGGCTATGCCATTTGCCTCTTGTTGTTCGGGGGGTAATGGCCATATGCAGGGCGGGACGATAATCATTAAACATCATAGTGGAGATGGATATGAGCTATTATATTGCCAAACAGTTTGACGGGGCAGATTTTGACGCCACCATTGATAAGGTCAAAGCCGCCTTGGCCGACGCCGGTTTTGGGGTTTTGACCGAGATCGACATTAAAGCCACCTTGAAGAAAAAGCTCGATGCGGATTTCCATGATTATGTGATTTTGGGGGCCTGCATGCCGCAATTGGCGTTCAAGGCGCTCAGTGCCGAAGATAAAATCGGGACCATGCTGCCATGTAATGTGATTGTGCAAAAGCAGGGCGCTGTGGTGGAAGTGGCGGCGGTGGACCCGGTGGCCTCGATGATGGCGGTTAAGAATGAGGGCTTGGCCCCGATTGCCGCCGATGTGCGGGCGCGTCTTGCCGGGGTGATTGACGGCCTTTAGGTTTTGCTTCCCATGCAGACAATTTTGTTTTTATGCGTTGCCAATTCCGCCCGCAGCCAAATGGCCGAAGGGTTGGCGCGGCATTTTCATGCGGACCGGCTAAAGGCGTTTAGCGCTGGCTCAGACCCTTCCGGCGTCGTGCATCCCTTGGCGATTAAAGCGCTGGAAGATATGGGTATCGATGGGAGCGGCCAGCACTCGAAGTCGGTTGATGAATTTGATCTGGCCGAGATTGATATGGTGGTGACCTTGTGCGCCGAAGAAGTTTGCCCAGCGGTGGCGGGTAGTTTCACGCGCCTCCATTGGCCCATCAAAGACCCGGCGGGCCCCAACAATCTTGAGGCGTTTATTCAAGCGCGGGATATTATTTTGCAAAAATTGCACGATGCGTTTGGCTAAATTGTAGTTAAGTGGTGCCCCTGGTCCGACTCGAACGGACACTCCCGAAAGAACTGGATTTTGAATCCAGCGCGTCTACCAATTCCGCCACAGGGGCTTTCTTATGGCCAATATCGACCCAGAAAAGAGCGCTGTCATGCCGCAAGCGGGGCGAGGCGTCAAGACCCGAGATGAAAGTGCAACCGCCCATCAGCTCTGTCGCCGCCGGCACAAAGGGGATGGCCATATTTAAGGGCTTATTTAGGGTTTTACTTCCAAATCGCTGACGAATGGCCCTAACTAGGGGCGACCAAGAAGAAGGACGCGCTTTTTACATGAATGAGCAGCAGAGCGAAGATCGCTACCATGACAATCTGTCGCTGGGGGCCACCGCCCGCTTGCAGAGCCTGCTGCGTGAGTTGGAAGAAAATGCGCATAGTGTTGGGACCGAAGAGTCTGTGCCAACAACAAGTCCCGCCAAGGAAAGGCCGGGAGAGGGGGACACCCACCAGACCCAGCAGGAGGGGGAGGGGCTGACCGCCCGTTTCGGGGATCTTATCGACGGGCTGGATGAGCGCGCCTACGGGATGATGTTGCTGCTTTTGGCGCTGCCGGTATGTCTGCCCTTTGTCTATATTTTGCCGCAACTGGTGTCTTTGC
>JALWRV010000283.1 GCA_027080545.1 Parvularculaceae bacterium | reverse complement strand
GTTTGATCAAAATTGATAAAGGCGAAAAGACGCCTAATCAGTGGTTGGCGTGATGGGGGCGATAATAACCCCAGACTGGGCCAATTCCCCGCGCAAGATCAAGGCGTCAATATTATCATCGCGTAATTGTAAGGCTTGCCAAATATCCTTTGCCGCCTGCTTCTTTTGCCCCAAAGAAAAATGCGCCCGTCCGCGCAAGGTCAATTCCTGCGATGAAAGCGGCACGGTTTGTTGCTTGCGGTCCAGCGCTTCAATCACCTGAGACCATTGTTCTGCGGCGCCAAAAACAATGGCCGCGCGCCCGGCGAGGGCAGCCGATTGGGGCATTAAGTCCAAGGCTTTGTCGATGGCGTCTAGGGCCGCTTGATGGGCAGAGGCTGTGGAAAAAGCCTCTGCAGCCTGGGCGTAGATTTGGGCAGTAATCCGTGGCTCATCCTGTTTTTGGTGTGAGCGCTCGGCCAGTTCATAAAGTTTGACGCCCGCCAATTTGGCCTTGCCTCGGCCCAAATCGGCAAGGGCGGCACAATAGCGCGCCTTATCGCCGCCGCCTTGGTTAAGCCATGTTTCGGCGGTGCGGCGGGCCTGTTCCGGATCAATTTGCACCAAGCCAACACAATGGTCGTAACGGTCTTGCGTGGATTGGGTCTGTGCGGTTTGCGAGGTGGTTGGTGCCCGAGTGCCCCAATCCGGGGGTGCAGATGATAACAGGGTAAGAAGGATCAAGGGCCACATCATGCGGGCTACAATAGCGCTATCAGGTGAAAAGAAAAGCAGCGCGTCGATTAAGATTGGGTCACGCGGGGGGGCTTATTCGGCCGCTGGGGGCATACGTTCGGCTAGGGCGCTTTTCTGGCGATCATTGTCAGCCTGTTGTTGTTCTGGCGGATGGTCGCCAATTTCGGCACCGGGCCCATCCACGGGCAGTTGCAGGCTGATTTTGGTGCCTTTGCCTTCTTTCGAGACCATGCGCACCCATCCTCCATGAAGCTCTACAAAAGACTTCACCAGAGACAGGCCCAAACCGGCCCCGGCCCCGTGTCCGTGGCTCTCGAACCGATCAAAGGCTTTTGCTTGGTCTTCAGCAGAAACCCCGCAGCCGGAATCCATCACCCAAAGCTGCATCATATCGCCTTTGCGTTGGGCCCCAAGCTCGATGGTGCCGCCTTTTTCGGTGAAGGCGAAAGCATTGGTCAGAAGATTGACGAGGGCTTGTTGAATACGTTTTGAATCAGCGACAATGGTGCCGACATTTTCATCATATTTAATTTTCAGATTAATTTGTGTATGTTGCGCTTTCAACATGGCATAGGTGGAAATATTTTCCAATGTGGCCGCAACATCCATCTCTTCAAAATTAAGGTTGAGCTTGCCGGCATCAATCGCTGCAAGGTCAATAATGTCATCGATCAAGGTCAAGAGCTGATTGGAGGCGGTCAGAATATTGGCAGAAAATTCTTTTTGCCGCTCATTCAACGGGCCGCACATTTCCGTTTCCAACATTTCTGAATAGCCGATAATGGCGTTTAACGGATTGCGCAAATTGTAGGAAATGTGATTAACAAATTTCGACTTCAACCGGTCTGCGGTTTCCAGCCATTCGTTGCGTTCTTTCAGTTCTTTTTCCCGCTCGCGACTGTCGGTGACATCAAGGAATGTCATCAAGGTCGCGCCGTCAGGCAAAGGTGAGGTGGCATAGGCAAGGGTGCGCCCGTCATTGAGCGAAATTTCAGTGGGTTCTATGGGGGCCCGGTCTTCGGGAGAGAAGGAGATCATGCGTTGGCGCAGACGCCGCCAATGATCGTCACAATCTTCTGCAAAGCGCGAAAAATCTTTTGCCAAATCATCAAAGTCAGGCAGGGCCGACAATTTGGCCGGATCAAGTTGCCACAAATTTTGAAATGCAGAATTGAATAGGCGTAACGAGCCATCAGAAGCAAACACCGCCACCCCTTCAGCCAAATTATTCAACGTTGCCCGCTGTACCGAAATTTGCGTGTTATATTGTGCTTCGAGTTTGAGGTTTTCGGTAATGTCTTCAAACACCACAAGCACACCGCCAAGGGGGTGGCGTTGGCGGGCTACCCGAAGCGTGTTGCCATTTGGCAGGGACCAAATCTCATCCGGTGCGCTGCCTTCGGTGGCATCGCTTCCATTATTTTCCGTATAGAGATCAAGTTGACGATGTTTCCATTCCTCAAAATCCCCTTGTTCCGGCAGACGGCCCTTTTGACGCAAATGATCAAGAATTTCTTCATGGGATGGCTGCGCCCGCATATAGGCGTCGTCCAATTGCCATAAGTTCAAAAAGGCTTGATTGTAATATTCAATATGTTGGGTGGTGTTAAACACCGCCACGGCGGAGCCCATCTGGTCAAGCGTGTCGCGATGGGCCTTTTGGTGTCGGCGCAAATCTTCCTTGGCGCGATCAAGCGCAGATATGTCCACCGCCAATCCGGCCAATGCGGATTCACCATTATTGTGCATGGGGGTTTCGACCACCCGCAACACGCGTCGCTGTCCCCGAATATTGACAATGACCGTATCATCCATCATGCGGCGACTGCCGCGCTGAAACTCAGTTTTGGCTTTTTGCGCAAAACTTTTAAACGCGGGATCAATCTCGATCTGATTTTCAATGACGTCTTCGAGGCTGATCGCTTCGACCATTTCCACATAGGCGCGGTTGACCCATTCAAGGCGCAAATCATCGCCGCGCCGCCAGCAAGCCATGGGTAATTTTTCTAGCTGGTTCAATGCGCCATGCAAATCGGCTGCCCGATCGCGGGCCTCACCTAAGACGCCACCATCTTCCGCAAGCCGTACCGCCGGATCTGTGAGCCATAAGGTAACCTGATCGCCGGCAACCCGACCATCGACCTCAATAGAGCGCCCCTCGCGGGTCACCACCGACCCTGAAAAGGCCACCCCATGGGTGCGCAATTCCTGCACCCGGTCTTTTAATTTGCGGATTTCTTCAGGGGGGAGATCTTCTTCCAGAGGCAATTCACCGAGCGAGCGCAAGAGACTATTTGCCGGGTTGGCAAGGGCATCCGGGTCATCATCGGCGAAGGTCAACAAGGAAGCCAAGGCGGCGGGGCCACCCAACACGCGGGGCTTGCCCCATCCGGATTCTATTTCATCAATTGCGTCATTCCATACCAGAACCAGCCCGGGATGGGCGGCCAGCACCGATTCCGAGCGCTCCAGACGAGCCTCCATACGGGCTATTTCTTGAGTCCAGCGAACAGAGGAGGTGCTGGTATCGCGACTAACCCGGAGCAGCCACATGCCACAGGCAAGGGCGAACATCATCGCGCCGCCTATCAGAATGATATTGGGGTCCGGTGGCCACAAAAGTCCGCTCTGGGCTGCTTGTGAGAGGGGGCTATCGCTGATGCCGCCATTGGCACCGCCAGCGGGATCAATGCCAGTAGATTGAGCAAAGGCAGCGGCACCATTAAAAATAAGCGCCGTTAGTCCGGTTGCAAGCGCCGTTCGACCCCGCCGCCACAGGCGTGGCAGGGCAGAACATATTGATTGTTGTGGGCGCTGTTTCATCAGGGCTCCAGTCCAGACGCGAAAAGTCAATAAAAGGTTAACAAAACCTTAAACAGGGCTATTTCTGGGGTGCTTCGCGCATCGCTGCCAGCATAAATTGCAAGGCAGGGAAAATTTCCTGTGGCATCACGGGTGCCGGGCGAAAAAACAAAACCACGCCTTCGGCAAGACGTGGTTTTGGTTGACTAATATATGTGGGGCGAGAGCAGCGTTACGCTTCCAACCGATAGACGATGCGCTCGCGGACATTGCGGCGCAGCCCCCCGCCATCGGCTGGGCGATATTTCCAATTTCTGATGCCCAATAAGGTGGCGCGATTAAAACAGCTATTGGTGGTGGAGATAATGCGCGGATTGATCACCGATCCGTCCGGGGTGACATCAAATTCGACAATGACCTCACCCTCAAGGCCGCGCATGGCACATTTGTCCGGAAAGGTGATGGCGGTTTTATAGGTGGCGACCATCATGGTGCTGGTAATGTCAATGTCCGTACCGGTCGGGGTGCCGGGCCCAATAGGGCCGGTGGCGATGGTGTCGGGCCTATCAGCCAGCGTCTCTGTTCTGGTTCTTGCCGGGGGCGGGTCAAGGGGCTCTGGGCGCGGTCGATCTGGCACGGCCTCCCGGATAGGTGGGGGTGGGTCGCGGATAAAATCAATTATGTAATATTCCCCGGTGTCGTCGACAATAACCAGATCCTGATGCACCAGCGCCCCCATGGTAAGAAATAATATGGCGGTTATCACGGCGGCGACGGGTAGACCTATGCCCATGCGGATATGGTCGAATAGGGTGCGTTTCATGGCGGAACCTCCTTTTCAGGCGAAACAGGTGGTGGCACGCAACAAGG
>JALWRV010000282.1 GCA_027080545.1 Parvularculaceae bacterium | reverse complement strand
CACTGCTGCCTTCTGATCCCTTGGCACGCGCCAAGGTGCGCGCCATGGCGGCCGTGATCGGCTGCGATACCCATCCGCTTAACAATATGCGGGTGTTAAAATATCAAAAGGAAAACTATCACGCTAACGAGAACGCCATAAAGGGCTGGACTCATCATTGGATGAGCTTGGCGTTTGATGCCTTAGAAGCCCTGATAGAGCGCCATAACCCTAGCGGGCTATTTGCCCATGGGGAGGCCCCGGGGCTGGTAGAATGTTATCTGGTGCCACAACTTTATTCCGCTCGACGTTTCAAACTTGACCTGCGCCCCTATAAGCGACTAACGGCGATTGATGCAGCCTGCGGTGAAATGACAGCCTTCCAAAAGGCTGACCCGGCGCAACAAGAGGATGCAGATTGATGATAGCAACCCTTATGGATGGCAAAGCCATAGCGGCTGAAGTGGCGGATGATTTGCAACGCCAAATAGCCCAGTTAAAAAGCGAACAAGACCTACAGCCCGGCCTGTCGGTTGTGTTAGTGGGCGAAGACCCCGCAAGCCAAGTCTATGTACGCAATAAAAGTCGCCTGGCTGAAAAAATCGGCTTGCACTCCACCCAACACAATCTGCCGGAAGATGTGCATGAAGATCGTCTCATTCAGCTATTACAAACCTTGAACGAAGACCCAACCGTCCATGGTATTTTAGTGCAACTCCCTCTGCCCGCCCATATTGATGCTGACAAGATTTTGCGCCTCATCAATCCGGAAAAAGATGTGGACGGCTTTCACCCGATCAATGTTGGCCTGCTTAATAGTGGTTTGACGGATCAAGCGCTGATCCCCTGCACCCCGGCTGGATGCGTACGGCTTATCAAAAAACAGCTGGGAAACACGCTTTCTGGTCTGGAAGCGGTGGTGATCGGGCGCTCGAATATTGTCGGTAAGCCCGTAGCGCAACTTTTGCTACAAGAAAATTGCACCACGACTATTGTTCACTCTCGTACGAAGAATATCGAACACCATATTGGGCGCGCTGATATTTTAGTCGCTTGTCTGGGTCGCCCGCGCTTTGTCAAAGGCGATTGGATCAAACCCGGGGCGACGATTATTGATGTGGGGATCAACCGTATTGATGCCCCTGAAAAAGGTCCCGGCAAGACCCGCCTTGTGGGCGATGTGGACTTTGACAGCGCCGTATTCGTGGCTGGCGCTATTACCCCCGTGCCCGGCGGTGTTGGCCCCATGACCATCGCCATGCTGATGCAAAATGTAGTTACCGCCGCCTTGCGCCAGTCGAAACTGTCTTAAGACCCTTTATTTTAGCCATTTATCCCGTTGACACATCCGATTTATGGTTAATCGCGTATGAATATCTAGTGACATTGGAAAAGGGTGACTTTATACTATCACTAGAGAGAGTGTGTGGGCAAATGGCGTATTTTGCCCTATGCGACCTACAAATGGACAAATAGCGTTTCGTCAGGAACGCCCATTGCCGGGGTGCGCGGCTATTTAGGGGATTTTGTTACTTTGACTTTTTTAAATTTTAATGGGCGCTATTTCAAAGTGCCCAATAGCGGCAAGAATATCGGTACCGAGGGGCGCGATGTCGTTTTCACCGATAAGGAAAATGACCGATTGTTCACCTATGGGGGCAGTGACGTTATTTTTTCACGAGGCGGCAACGACTTTGTTGACGCGGGCGCAGGGGCGGACCGAATTTTTGCTGGCTCCGGCAATGATATTGTCTATGGGGGCATGGGGCAGGATCAGATTTTTGCCGATATTGGCGACGACACCATCTATGCGGATGAAGATGATGACACGGTGTTTGCCGGGGGCGGCAGCGATATCGTCTTCGGGGGGCTCGGCGATGATGCGCTATTTGGCAATGAGGGCGATGATTTTATTGACGGCAATGAAGGGTCTGACCGTCTATTCAGCGGCGCCGGTGATGACCGGTTAAATTTCAACCTCACTGAAAATGTCGGCAGTAATGATTATTATAATGGCGGCGATGACATTGATACGCTGGTGCTGAACTTCACCACTGCAGAGTGGGCTAACCAGCTATTACGCTCTGAAGCCGTTGGATTGCTCAATTTTATTAGCTTGCGCACCACAAGTACCGGGGAAGCCTTTGGGCTCTATCATTTCTTCACCCTTGATCTTTCCGTTGCCAATGTAGAATTTCTCGAAGTCTATGTTGACGGAAATTTGGTCGATTTGAGCGCCGTGGTTGCGGTGAATGACAATTTCTCGACCGATGAAGACAATAGTCTTGTCGCAGATGTATCGACCAATGATAATGGTCTCGGGGCAAGTTTTTCGCTTTTGTCCGGCATTACCAATGGCAACCTCATTTTCAACAGCGATGGTAGCTTTACCTTTGATCCTGCGGGGCAGTTTGAGAATTTAGCCCTTGGGCAGAGTGCCACCGAGAGCTTCACCTATCAAATCAGCAACGGTACCAGCGCTGATACGGGGCTGGTGACCCTTACCATCAATGGGGTCAATGATGCGCCACTGGTAAGCGGTGCCGTAAATCAGACCCTATCTGAGGATGATATAACCAACAATATCAACCTGCTACAAAATGCTTCCGATGTGGATAATGGGGCGATTTTATCTGTTGCCAATCTTATTCAAACCGGCGGGCGCACCCTGCCCAGCCCAACAGTGATTGATGGCGTTTTGCAGCTAGATCTTAGCCTGTTTCAAGATCTGGATGATGGCGAGAGCGAGCTTGTCACGTTCACCTATGATGTGGTCGATGAATATGGCGCTTTGGTCTCAACCTCGGCATCAGTTCTTGTGACCGGTGCCAATGACGCCCCTGTAGCAACGAATATCACCGTTACGACCAATGAAGATCAACTACCACCCGTGTCGATCGATCTCTTATCCACCGCTACGGATATAGACCTAAACGATGTCTTGAGTGTCGCCAATGTGGTGCAAATAGGCGGGGCCCCAATACAGCTTTTAACCGATGGCACCAATGGAAACCTGTCTTTTGACGCAGGCCAGTTCAACTATCTTGCCGTTGGCGAAACCGCCACCGTAACATTTACCTATGATATTAGCGATGGCACCGCGACTATTACCAATAGTTTGACCGTGACCATTGAAGGGCGCAACGATACGCCTGTGGTAAATATTACCATCAATGATCAATCGGCAATTGCTGGCACAACATTCACCTTTACGGTCCCCGCGGGAACCATCACCGACCCGGACCTGTCCGATAATCTTACATGGACGGCCAGCTTGGCCGATGGCTCCGCCCTGCCCGCATGGCTCAACTTTAATCCAGCCACCCAAGCCTTCAGCGGCACTCCCGGCCCTACCGATGCGGGCATCATTCAGGTTCAGGTGACCGCTACTGACCCGCAAGGATTATCGGTTTCTACTCAATTTTCCGTGTTAACGGCCGTGAATATCATCACCGGCACCCCACAGCGAGACGTTCTGACAATAACCGGAAACAGCAGCGAGATTGTCTACAGTCTCGCCTCCAATGATGAACTGTCCATGGGCAATGGCTCGGATATATATTTCTATTCGGCTGGGGACGGCTTTGATGTTATTCGTGACTCTGGTGGGGGCGGCACAGATTATCTCTATATTGAAGGATATGCACCGAGCGATGTAACCCTGTCACGTTGGGCCTTTACGGCCAATGATTTACGGCTCGATTTTGGTGGTGGGGAAACAGTTCTTATTCGTGGTGCCCTTGCCGGATCGAACGCCGATCAAATAGAGCAGATTGTTTTTACCGATGGCACGGTTTGGACCATTCAGGAAGTGCGCGACATGATGATCGCCCAGAATCAAACCGGCGGCGACGATGTCGTGACCGGATTCAACTTTTCCGAAATACTCGAAGGCGGGGCGGGCAACGATTATCTGATCGGCGGCAGTGGCAATGACACCTATATCTTCAATGTTGGCGATGGTCGCGATACCATTTTGGACAGTGGTAATTTTGGCAATGAGACTATCAGCTTTGTCGGTTATAGCTCCACCGATGCCAGCTTTTCTCTCGATCCCAATAATCGCGACAATCTGATCATTAGCTTTGCCAATGGTGATCAGATTACGGTGCTGAAAACCATGTTTAATAGTGCCGCCAACCAGATTGAAAATTTCACCTTCGACGGTGACGGGATCACCCTGACCATTGATGATATTAAGGCGCTTCTCATCGCGCAAGATACCACGTCTGGGGATGATCGCATTATTGGCTTTAACGGCGCGGAGACTTTTGAGGGCGGTTTAGGCGATGATTACATTACCGGCGGCAGTGGCAATGACACCTATATCTTCAATGTTGGCGATGGTCGCGATACCATTTTGGACAGTGGTAATTTTGGCAATGAGACTATCAGCTTTGTCGGTTATAGCTCCACCGATGCCAGCTTT
>JALWRV010000281.1 GCA_027080545.1 Parvularculaceae bacterium | reverse complement strand
GCTAATGGCGTTGAGTTGCCCCCCGGCTATTCCCTCGCATGGTCTGGCCAATATGAATATATGGAACGGGCAAAAGAACGGTTCTCGATTTTGGGTCCGGTGATGATCGGGATCATTTTCATTTTGCTTTTCCTAAATTTTAAAAACCTATCCAACGTGCTGATCATTATGGGCACTTTGCCGTTTGCCCTTGTGGGGGGGCTGTGGCTGATGTTTTGGGGTGGTTATAATCTCTCCGTGGCCTCGGTGGTTGGTTTTATCGCACTGGCTGGGGTGGCGGTCGAAATTGGCGTTTTGATGATTATGTATCTCAACCAGGAAAAATCCCGCGCCATCGACGAAGCCGCAAAAAAAGGAAATAGTCTTGATCGGGATGGCTTCAACCAAGCGGTGCGCCGGGGCGTATTGCGGCGCTTGCGACCCATTATTATGACGTCGGCGACCATATTGGCCGGTCTTACCCCGATCATGTATGGCGATGGCACCGGGTCGGAGGTTATGCGTCGCATCGCCGCGCCGATGGTTGGCGGTATTATCAGTGCCACCATTTTAGCCTTGATCGTTATTCCTGCCCTTTACTTATTGTGGCATGGGCGCGGATATAAAAACATCAAGCGCAACAAGAAAGGCTGAGGGGTCCAGCCTGAACGGCCTCATCCGGTGAAATCACTTCTACTCGGGTGAGGTCGTTTTAGCTTTTTTACATGGTCTAGCTCAGGTTAGGTTTTGTTGGCCTATTGGTTGGAAAGAGGTTTCATGGCTTATTTTAACAATCCAGAACAGGCGGTGAAGGCCATCAAGGTGATGATGTTGGCGTCCCGTTGGGTCACGTTGGGGCGTTATTATGTGGCCGAAACAAGGGATCAATATTCAGAGGCCATCGCCTCTGGGGCGTTTTTTAAACGCGACCCATTAAGCGGGGCCACCCATCCAGGTGGGTTTGATCAATGGCGTCAACCTTTTGCGCCAAGTTTCGACTATTTGTCCCATCAATCGCTGGCAGACGGGCGGGTGCGTGTTGAGGTTTACAGGCTGATTGATCAAGGCAGGGACAGTCCACCCCAAGAGGGGCGAGACCATTTTCTTCTTTTAAGCACCCCTCATGGCTATCAACTCTTGGCCAAATAATAAGTCCGCTAAACCATCACCATAAGCAGCAAAATCGTCTTAGGTTTTTCACGCTTCCTCGCGCCAATGATAGAGATAGTCGAGAATTTCTTGTGGCCGTCTGTCGCGGGCATTGTTGAAATCTCCGGTGGTGGTGGTGTTGAGCAAGGTGCCATCTGCGGTGATGATCATCAGGGTTGGCACACCGTTCAATTCTGTCAGACCGAAACGAGCGGGTATATCCATATTCTTGTCATAGCGACCAACATCAATTTTTACATATTCAAAATTCTCGACCACATAATCATGCACTTCTGGAATATCGAGTATGCCGCCCAGCATCCGGCAGTCTGCGCACCAATTCCCCCCTAATTTCAATAAAACCAGCTTGCCATTATCTTCAGCGCGGGCAAACGCTGCCGCCACATCCGCTTGTGCGTCGGCACTGACATCATAGGGCATCGGGTCCGGGCTGTAAGCGACATTTTCTGGTAGGCGCGGCGCATGATTCATAGCGCTGTCGGATGAGACAGGGGCCTCCATCTTTTCTCCCATCATGGTTTCGTTGGTTGTGTTTTCAAGCGCTTGCGCATCCGTAGAATGGTTCTGGCCACAGCCGGTAACAAGGGCCAGCGGGGCCAACAGGGGCAGGGCAAACATGGTCAGTTTACGGGGCGTTTTCATCATCAGATTATTTCTCCTCAGCCAAGGGGGGTGAGTGTGCCCCAAAATGTGGGTGTTTTACAAGCCCAGCACCACTGCTGCTTTTGATTGACAGTTTTGCGCCATTTGCCCCATCTATCCAGACGTTAAAAAGGTTCCTCACGCCATGGCAATAGTCCAGCAATATCACGTCAAAAAGAATGATTTTTCAGACATTGTGCCGCTATCCTTTCCGCTGCCCCCACCGGCCGTTGGCGAGGCTTTGATCAAAATCACCCGTATTGCCTTTACCGCCAATAATATTTCCTATGCTTTGGCTGGTGAAAGCCTCGGCTATTGGCGTTTTTTCCCGCCCGCCAGCAATCAAAATAGCCACGGCATCGTGCCGGTTTGGGGCTATGGGCAGGTGGAAGCGGAACAAGATAGCGGGTTGGCGGTAGGCGAAAGCGTTTTTGGCTATTGGCCCATGGCCAGCCATTGCCTGGTGGCCCCCGCTGCTGTCGCTGCCCATCGCTTTACAGATGGGGCGGCCCATCGGCGAGATTTACCGATGATCTATAATCAATATCGCCGGGTCACCGCCGCAGAATATGCAGACCAGAATTTTTGTGACCGCCAATCTTTGCTTTACCCGTTGGTGGGTACGGCGTTTGGTATTTATGATTGGCTTGACCAAGGGGGCCGTGAAGACGCAACCCAATTGGTGCTAACCTCCGCCTCATCCAAAACCGCCATTGGTCTTGCCCATCTGGTAAAAAATAATTCTGATTTGCAACTTATCGGCCTGACATCCAAGCGCAATATAGAAGCCACTGCTCAATTGGGGCTTTATCATGAAATCATTGCCTATGATGACCTTGCCAACATTAAAAAAACACCGACACTCATTGTTGATATGGCCGGGGATGGAAGCGTGTCGGCCAATTTGCATCAACATTTGGGCGATGCGTTGCGACGCGAAGCAAGGGTCGGCGCAACCCATTTAGAGCAGCAGTTCAAGCCGGAGGGCATTAATAAGGAGCGCAGTTTCTTTTTCTTTCTGCCAACCCATGCGGCCAAACGCCAAAAAGAAAGCGAAGGCCGCTTTTTGAAAGACATGATGGCCTTTAATCGCCAATTCGCCATAGAGAGCGTTCACTGGCTAAATCTCGTGGTGGCGACCACACAAGAAGAAGTGCTAGACCTTTATCATCGGGTGCGGCAGGGAAAATTGCTTGCCAATGAGGGCGCAATCCTTTCTCTTGAGGCCAATGACGACAACGCCTCGCCATAATTTGCGCGGGCGATATGAGATAAGCAACGCAATATTGGAGCCACCCCATGGCCTTGACCCTTTATGATTATTCAAACGCCCCAAGCCCACGCCGGGCACGGATGATATTGGCGGAAAAGGAAATTCCTCACAGGGTTGAAAAAATCAATCTACAGACAGGCGAGCAGCTTTCTCCTGAATTTCTCGCCATCAATCCCGGTGGCACGGTGCCGGCCTTGCGGCTCGAAGATGACACAGTACTGTTTGAAAATTGGGGTATCGCCCTGTGGGCAGAAGCGGAAAAACCGGAGCCGAGCCTGTTGGGCAAATCGCCTGCAGAGCAGGGGTTGGTCGGCTCTTGGACATCAAAAATAGATTTTGCGGGAACGCTTGCTTTCGCGGAAGCCTATCGCAATTCAGTACCGCACATGAAAGACCGCTCCCTAACGGGGGTAAGAAATTTTCCCCAAATCGAAGCCCTCGCCGAACGCGGACGCCAGCGATTGGAAGATTTCAAAGCCTTGCTCGACAACAGGCTTGAAGGCCGTGAATTTATCGCGATTGATAGTTTTTCCTTAGCCGATATTTGGGCCCTGACCATTCTCGATTCTTGCCGCTGGTTAAAAATGGGGGTTGATGAAAAACACCCTAATCTGCTCGCGTGGCACGACCATGTTTCGGATCGCGATAGCGCCGAAATATGGTAGAGAATGGAATGGCGGAAAAATCATAAAGCAGGCAAATTCACATGAACATGCAATGGGTAAAACGCACCATCACCAATATCCACCTCTGGGCGGGGCTGATTTTGGGTTTACAGCTCATCATTTGGATGATGAGTGGCGTGGTCATGAGCTGGTTTCATATTGATGATGTGCGCGGCACCACAACGGCGTCTGAACTGCCCGCTGGCGTCATTGCTGACGGCAAACAATTTGCGTCCCTTGGTTCCGTATTGGCCAAGGTCGAGCAGCCGATCACCATCAGCCTAAAGATGGGCCCAGCCGGACCGCTCTATCTGGTAGAAGGAAAAGATGAAGAAATTTCGGTTTTTGATGCCCAAAGCGGTGAAAAAATTGACAGGCTCGATGAAGCGATCATTCGTCAAGTGGCGCTGGATGATTTTACCGGCAAGGGCGATCTGGTGTCTCTAGAATGGCAGGAAAAAACCGCTCCTGAATATCGTGGGCCCACGCCGGTCTGGTTGGCGCAATTTAATGATTATCGCCACACACGTCTTTACATTGATCCGGCCTTGGGGCAGGTGCGCTCGCGGCGCAATGATATTTGGCGGCTCTATGATTTTTTCTGGATGTTGCACATTATGGATTATGATGAGCGCGAAAATTTCAATAATCCGCTCATTCGTATCGCCGCAGCGAGCGGTCTGATCTTTGCTTTGTCCGGTCTGGG
>JALWRV010000280.1 GCA_027080545.1 Parvularculaceae bacterium | reverse complement strand
GCCAGATGGGAGGCGTGCTTGGTGGTGGGGTGCCGGGTGGTTTGCCACCGGGGACCAATTTACCGGGTTTGGGTGGCCCCGGGGGGGCTGATCCGTTGAAAGATTTGGACTTGTCGAAACTCGGCAATATGCCGGGTTTGGGCGGGCCGAAAAAAAAGTAGAAGAAACCGAAGAAATTGTTTTGAAAAATCAGATTGCATTGAAAGGAAAATAAAATGGCTCTGAAAATTCGTTTGGCCCGTGGTGGCTCTAAAAAGCGTCCTTATTATTCAGTGGTGGTCGCTGATGCGCGGGCACCGCGTGATGGCCGCTTCATTGAAAAAATTGGGGCGTATAATCCCTTGCTCGCAAAGGATGATGAAAAGCGTTTTCACGTGGATGCAGAACGCGCCAAACATTGGCTCTCCAAGGGGGCGCAACCTACAGATCGTGTCGCACGCTATCTCGCAACGCTTGATTTGGTGAAATGGGAGCGTGGCAATAACCCGAATAAAGCCAAGCCCGGTAAAAAAGCTCAAGAGCGTTTAGAAGAGCAGAAGGCTAAAGCGGAGGAAGCCAAAGCAGCGGCTGAAGCCTCGGCAGAAGAAGCACCCGCCGAAGAAGCGCCTGCCGAGTAAAGCCGCAAATATTTCTCCCCCGCCTCAGCTAAAAGTCTGGCAAAGGGCGGGGAAGAATGAAGCAGCTAAGTTGGCATAGCGGCAGTAAGGCACTTAAATGACCACAGCAAAACAAATTTGCATTGGTGAACTGGCCGGTGCCCATGGGGTGAAGGGATTGGTGAAGCTGCGTTCATTTTGTGCGCGGCCTGAGGATATTTTCACCTATGGGCCATTGTCGACCGTCGACGGCATGTGGCTCTATGAGTTGAAAAAGAAAAGCCAGCACAAGCCAGCCCTGTTTCTGGCAGAATGTCCGCAAATTGCCGATCGCGATGAGGCCGAGGCCTTAAAAGGCACACGGCTTTATGTGGCGCGCGACAAACTGCCTGAAACGCAAGAAGACGAGTTTTATATCGAAGACCTTATTGGCCTTGAAGTGCGCTCTATTGATCAAGAGCCCGTGGCGCGGGTCAAAGCGGTGCAAAATTTTGGTGCCGGGGATATTATTGAGGTTATCAGCCTTGATGAAAACAAGGCGGTAGGCATGTATCCCTTTACCCGTGAGGTGGTGCCGGTGATCAATCTCACCGAGGGGTTTCTCGTTATTGACCCGCCAAAGGAGATTGTCGTCGAACCACAAAAAGGGGATAAGGCGTGAGCTTCAAGGCCTCCATATTGACCCTGTTCCCAGAGGCGTTTCCGGGGGTTTTGGATCTATCGGTGATTGGCCGGGCTAGGGCTCAGGGTTTGTGGTCGCTGGAGACCCTGAATATTCGTGATTTCGCTCTTGATAAGCACGCCTCGGTGGATGACACCCCGGCAGGGGGTGGCGCTGGCATGGTGATGCGAGCCGATGTGCTGGCAGCAAGTCTTGATCATGTGGATATCAACGAACGCCCAGTTCTTTATATGTCACCTCGGGGGCGGCCGCTGACCCAAGCCCGGGTAAAATCATTCTCTCAAGGACCGGGGTTGGTCATTCTGTGCGGTCGGTTTGAGGGGGTAGATGAGCGATTTTTGCAAGCCCGCGAGGTTGAAGAGGTCTCCATAGGCGATTTTGTGCTGGCTGGGGGGGAGATTGCGGCACAGGCCTTGATTGAGGCTTGCGTCCGGCTGCTCCCCGATGTATTAGGCGCCCCTGACTCCGTGGCTGAGGAAAGCTTTGAGGGTGGATTGCTCGAATATCCACACTATACGAGGCCAAGGGAATTTGAGGGGCATCCCATACCGGATGTGCTCCTTTCCGGTGATCATGCCAAAATAAGGGCGTGGCGACGGGAAAAAGCATTGGAAATAACGCGCGCGCGACGACCCGACCTGCTCGGCCCTGAAGGGCAAGCGGGGTCCAATCCGGCAGACAAGAACAAGGATTGAACCAATGAATATCATCGAACAGCTTGAAAAAGAGCATATCGCCGAGTTGAACAAAGAAGTGCCGGAATTTGCTCCTGGCGATACGGTGCGGGTTTCCGTGAGAGTGAAAGAGGGTAGCCGTGAGCGCCTGCAGGCCTTCGAGGGGGTTTGCATTGCCCGCAATGGGGGTGGCCTTAATCAGAGTTTCACCGTGCGAAAAATCTCCTTCGGAGAAGGGGTCGAGCGGGTATTTCCCGTCTATTCACCTTTGGTCGAAAAGATTGAGATAATCCGCCGGGGCCGGGTGCGTCGGGCCAAGCTCTATTATTTACGCGATCGTCGCGGTAAATCAGCACGGATTAAAGAGCGCAAGAGCAAATAGCGCTGCCTCGAGAATCATTTATTGAGTTGAAAAACAGTCTCTTAGGAGGCTGTTTTTTGGTTAACACCTTAGCTTAACCGTGGCCCCGTTAAGGGTTAGAGAAAATTTAACGACATTGCTTGCATTCTATAGGCTGAGCGTCACCTTTGGGTGGTGCTCAGCAAGTGGAAGCGGAGCAGGTAGTTGAGGGCGACGGCTCGTATAAAACTTATTGGGTTGAGCCCCGCGCCTTTTGGCGTGGTTTTGGGGCTGCGTCTTTTGCGGGGCCTTTTTTTGTTATTCTTGATATTGGTCGTCTCCACCGGCAGGGCGCTGGCGCAGACCAATAGCTATCCGGTGATACCGGCTGGCAGCACATTCATTTCTGATAGTGCAACCCCATGCACCGCACCGATGATCAATACATTTAATGTCACCGATAGTTTTACTGTGGCGGATGTCAATGTTGGCGTTTTATTATCACATACCTATCGCGGCGATATTCGCATGAGTTTGAAAGCCCCAGATGGTACCATTGTTGAGTTTGTCACCGGTGCCGGAACGTGGTGGTACAATATTTCGGTGCTCTTTGATGATGAGGCGGGGAGTAGCTATGCCGCTGATGCAACTGACCATAGCACCACGGCGCGTTATCAACATCAATTCACACCGCAAACGGCTTTATCAGCGCTTGATGGGGTATCGGCGTTTGGCACATGGGAATTACAGATTTGTGATCAATATGCTGGAGACACTGGGAATTTTATTGATGCGGACCTAGAACTGACCGTCGGAGCACCGCAGGCTGATTTATCCTTGTCGGTTTTGGCTTCCAATACCACGCCGAGTGCGGGATCGAATATCACTTTAACGGTACAGGTAACCAATGGGGGGTCGGCGACAGTAAGCGGGGTGGATGTGTTTGCCCAACTCCCGTCGGGTTTGAGCTATGTGTCTGACAATGGAGGTGGGGCGTATAATCCGGTCACGGGGATTTGGACTTTGCCTTCTAGCCTTGCCCTTGGGGCCAGTGCCAGTTTACAAATTACCGCTGCTGCTAGCTCTACCGGCAGTTCGTCCTTTCTGGCGGAAATACAGACCAGCCCGATTACTGATCCGGATTCAACCCCGAACAATAGAACCACCAACCCTAATGAAGATGATACGGATTCTGTTTTCATCAATGTCAATGGCACCGCCGGCACCGCGCCGACCTTAAGTTGTGATGTGGCTTTGGAACGATTGGATTGGAGTACCGCAAGCTGGACGACGGGGAGTTTGACCGGCACGAATATTGTCGCCGGTACACCTATTTCAATTGGTTTTACCGGATCGACAGGGGCTTTAATCAGTGATGCTGGGTTCGGTGGGCAGTCGCCCCTCATATCCAATGTGGATGAGGGGGGCTACGGAGCCGGAACTGATTCCCTGCACTGGTTGGTGGATTATGCAAGCACATCTGATCAAATAATTATCACCATTGACCTTGGTACGCCGGGTGTTGGTGTCGAGGGATTGCAATTTGAAATGTTCGATATTGATCGATCCTTTGCAACGCCTAACTTTGTTGATCAAATGTCTGCCTATGGTTATTTCAACGGCGTTCCCGTCAGCCCCGCCTCAACGGATGGGTTGGCCAATGATGTTTTAACCGGCTCAACAATTTATGGGACAGCGGGCAGCAATCCACCGGATGCCGACGGTAATTTGACATATACTTTTGCTTCGCCGGTAGATCAGGTACGGCTCTATTATGAGCCGGGACCGGGGGCAAGCGCGAATCCGGCCCCACAGGCGGTTGCTCTTTATGATCTGAATTTTTGCCCCCGTGGCATTGATTATAGCGATGCGCCAAGCGCTCTGGGTTCACCATCGCACTATATCTCCAAGGGCATACGTTTAGGTGCGCAAAACCCAGACCGGGAAAATGCTGCTGCTCCCGGTGCGAATGCGGATAATGATGATAATACTGGCGTGCCCGATGATGAGGATGGCGTGACATTCCCTGGCCTCGCCCGCGGTGCCACGGCTACCATTCCGGTTATGGTCAATGGGCCGGGGGGGTATTTGCAAGCCTGGATGGACTTCAATGGCAACAACTCCTTCGCGGATACTGGTGAACAAATCGCCACCAATG
>JALWRV010000279.1 GCA_027080545.1 Parvularculaceae bacterium | reverse complement strand
TCTCCGCATAGCGCCCGAGGACGAACAGGCCAAGCCCGAAGATAAACCAAATAGCGCCTAAAACCATATGGGTGGGGGGGCAAACGAATTTTTTATCAAACCAGCCTTGGGCATAGAGCTTGCCCAAGCGCACGGCGAAGCTGGCGACAATGATAGCAAGAATAAATGGTGCGTGATCATTTTCGCTGCGTGTCCACGCGCTCCCCGCCAGTTGAACATAAAGCGGCACAAACAGGGCCATGAAACCCATGATGACCAGCATGATCGGCAGAAGGGGGGAAGAGATTTGCCTCACCATGGCGCTCACCCCATCAAAACAGAACCAAATATTTCGGCACCGCAATCATCTATATGTGTGGCGAGAGCGCGCAATTCCGGCACCCGTGTTTGATTGCGTCTTGCCACCACCAACACAGATTTTGTCAACGCCCAAACATAGCGCCCATCGGCAACGGAAGTGCCGGTGGTGGTGTCAAAAATAACGGAGTCATATTTATCAGCCATATCGGCCACAAAATGGGCAAAAGAGGCTGTGCTCAAACATGCCTGCGGGTCGTGGCTACGTCGATTGGAGACCAGAAGCGATAGGTTTCGGATACAGCACGGGGCCAAAGCCTCCCCAAGGCTAACCCTGTCGGCGACCACATCTTCGATATTATAGGGCGCGTCGCTTTCAAACAGGCTGGCCAATTGTGGATTGCGCAAGCGGGTATCGACCAAGAGGGTACGCCGCCCAAGCTGGGCCATGGCAACCGCAAGATTGGCGGCAACAAAGCTAGAACCCGTGCCCGGTCCGGCCCCGGCGATAGCGGTCAGCCGCCCCCCATTGCTGCGCTCTGAGGTCAGTAATTGTGTGCGTAAACGGCGAAACTCTTCGGCGAGCATGGAATAGGGCTGCGCGACACTGATAAGCGCGCGGGGCACGGAAATTTTATCCGGCTGGTCGAAATGATAGCCAAACTGTATGGCGATCGCCCCATTCACTTCTGTGCGGGTCGCCAACCCCATGGCCACAGCGGCTTTACCAAAGGGCTGGTTGCGTTTTCGGGCACGCTCTTCAATGGAGGCGATTTGTTCGGGCGACCATTCTTTTAGGCGCGCTAAAATATCGGATAGCTGGTTGCTACGCGGCGCCAAAGGCGGGTTGCTTTGAACCATGCTGTCGGCTTTTTCCTGTTCGGTCAGGCTGACGGGATGAGCGGTCATGCGAGCAGCCTCCTTTTATGAGGCAGGCCGAGACGCATGGTCGCCAAGACAGGGCGCCTTGTGGAAAATTGTATGGTCATGTCGCCGCGTACTCTGGCTTCCATCAGCTCGACAAACACAGCCAAGGTTCCGCCAAGGCCCAGCCCTAGAATAAATCCCACCACCACGATCATCCAAAAGGTTGGTTGAGAGGGCTTGGTTGTCGGCACCGCTTGATTGAGCAAGAATACAGAAACGGACTCAACGCGGGCTTGCAGCCCTTCTTGTTGGGTGCGGGCGGTGATTAAATCATAGGTTTGACGTGCGGTTTCCACATCTTTTTCAAGAATATCAAATTGTTGTTTTTTGTCTTGCAAATCAAGCACGCGCTGGCGTTGCAGGGCGGCTTCCTTGTTCAGATAGTCGACGCGGCTTTTGGTATATTTTGCCCGCTCCAGCACAGATGTGTGAATGACATTTTCCAATCGGGCGATTTCACTTTTGGCCTCGATATAATCAGGGTGTTGTGGGCCATAGCGGTCATCAATGCGCTTCATTTGCGCAATTAAGGTGGCAAGGCGTGCCTGAGCGGTGCGGCCGGGGGCCAGCGCATTGGGCATGGGCAGGGTCGCATAATCTTTGCGCGGGGTGCGTTTTAACAGCGCCGCCAACGATTGGGCTTCGGCATCATCGGCGCGGGCTTCTGCCAGCCGTGCGGTGATCGAACCAAGCTCAACTTCGGCAGATTCCAATTGTTGCGTGCCAATGGTCACAAAGCCAGTGCGTTGTTGAAATTCATGCAACGCATCACGCGCCGCTTGTAACCGCTTTTTGAACGTTTCACTTTCATCACCAAATTTGGCCGCATTACGATAGGAATCGCTTTTGCGATAATTGGTGACCAAAATCATATAAGCATCGGCAAATGCATTGGCGTAGCGCGCCGACAGTGCCGGTGACGGGCCCGTATAGCGGATCGTCAAGGTGCTTTTTAAGGGGTCTGCAGAAATTTCCGTATGCCGCAATAAATCATCGGCAATCCATGTTTTTAAATCATTACCAGGCAACAACTCTCCATCGGTCTTGCGCCGCCATAATTCTTCATAGGCGCGTAACGACATATCGCCGGTGGCAATAAGGTCTTCGATGACCAGCAATGCGTTGGCCCGCGAGCCGATAATGGCCGATTGCTGGCCAAGAAATTCTTGTACGCGCTGGCGTGGTTCCATCATGCCGGTTAACAGGTTTTCAGTTCGGGCATCGACTTGGATCACGGCTTCGGCTTTAAAGCGCGATGGCACCGCCAGCCCGATTAGAATGGCTATCCCCACACAAATGAGCAAGGTCCAGGCGATGAGCATAAACCGTGCGCGCAGAACAGCAAAAAAGGAGAGCAGGCCCATTAGCGTGTCTCCTCTGGGGTTGATTGGGGCAGCGCTAAGCCGTCTCGAAAATAGTCAATAGTGGCGTTTTCGCGCAACGCATCGCGCTTGGCGCCAAGGCGCTCTTGGGCGCGTTGTTGGCGTATTAAGGTGCGCGCCAAGGGGGCGCCCTCGTTAAAGCTAAGCGGTGCGTCCTCAATGGTGATGATTTTCATAATGGTGACGACATTATCCCCTTGCAACACCACATTGTCGCCGGGACCATATTCGCCAAGACGTTTACGGATGGGCGCGGGAAAGCTGGCCCCATCGCGGGTGGCAGGGGACAGGGTGTAGCGTATATTGTGTTCTTTCAACCAGGCTTCAAAATCCTTGAAATCTTTTGTTTCATCAAACAAAGGGGTGATCGCATCAAGGTCAAGCCCATCGGCAGCGGTTTCGATGACCGAAAACCCATACCGTTTGGCTTTTTTGAACAAGTCTGGATGTTCTTGCATATATATTTCAAGTTCAGCGCGGGTGGGTTCCGGCGCTTGTGAAACAATATTCACATAAATTTCCGCCAAGGCTTGCTCACGGGCGGCTTCCATGCGCCACATGGCTTCCGGGCGTTTGTCGATTTTGGCCCGTCGGGCATCTTTGGCAAACAGATAGCGATCCATGATCGCATTGACGGCGATGGCTTTTGATTCTGGTTGGGTTGGGTTTAATCCGAGGCGCTGCATTTCTTGTTCGACTTCGCTGATGGTTATTTCCCGCTGGTCAATGCGGGCCATAACTTGCGTTTTGCCGGAACTTACTGGGTTGGCGGCAGCTTTTGCGTCAATATAGCTCACCCCCCCCAGTGCCATAGCGGCGGGGATTAAGCAAAACATCAAATATATATTGACGGTGCCGCGCATAATTTATTTATCGGTTCCTCAACTCTTATTGATTTGGGCGAGGTTTTAGTTTGTGTGCCCAATCCTTTTTCTTCATCATGATACGGAACATTTCAAAACAACGCCAAATCCGTATCCGTATTAATATCCAAGCGGCCCCCAATCTCTCTCTTGCGCCGCATAGTTTGGGGCTTGTGAAAACCAACCCCAGATGCGCAAAGCCGGAAAGGCCCGTTGCGATAGCGGCGAGTGACCATTTTATCGAGTGAATGATCTCCCCGCGATCGACCATCTCTTTATCTACGCATGCCCGCCCTTTATATGTTCCGTGCCAGCGCTCCTGAATGAGTCTGCGCCATTTTATGGTTAAGGCTGACCAGCTCGCGCGCGCAGGATGGTGAACAATAGATTTACGATAAAATGCTAAACAAAACCCTAGCGCCTGCCCGCGATGGCAATAATCAACGTCTTCCGGGACATTGTTGCGAAAGCCGCCAATGGCGGTGGCGGCGCGTTTGGTTACTAAAAGGTTAGCGGTAACGGAAAAGCGGCGTTTTTCTACATACATTTTTTGACGAAAGCCGAACAGTTTTTCAAAAGCTTCGACGGCAGTGGGGGGATGGCTGCGGCAAAAAATACCGACCTCGCCCCCCATCATATCGACGCCCTGGCGCTCTATCCCTTCGCGAGATTGGCTCAACCAGTCCGGCGCCGCCAGACAGTCGGCATCAATAAAAGCAAATAGATCGTTTTTCTGGTTGGGTCGGGCGACTGCCATAGCACCATTGCGGGCCGGGGCAGCGCCGCGTTCTTGTACACGAACAAAGCGCGTGGTGGGAAAGTCGCGGCGCACACGATCCAGCGCGTCCTCATCCTCACCCCCATTGTCACCGACAATGATTTCATAGTCAGATGACGGCAATGTCTGGGCTTCGAGGCTCTCAAGGCATCGGCGCAAATCTTGCGGCTGGTTGTAGTGGGGAATGATGACTGAGATGAAGGGGGGG
>JALWRV010000278.1 GCA_027080545.1 Parvularculaceae bacterium | reverse complement strand
CAAAGCCCACTAAACTTGGGGTCAAAATTTCCTCACTCTCTCCATTGGCTCTCTCTCCCATCTCACTTCCCCCATCTTTCTTTTCAACCCTCTTTTTACGAACCCACATTTTACTTGACTTCATTTAGATATTTAGCTAAATATCATATTATGAATAAAATATTCAAAGCGCTCTCAGACCCAACCCGCCGCAAAGTGCTGGAATTGCTCCGCGATGGCCCAAAAAGCGCCGGAGAATTATCGGAATCGTTCGATGTCTCCAAACCAACCATGTCCGCCCATTTTTCCGTTTTGAAAGAAGCGGGGCTGGTGGCCAGTCAAAAGCACGGTAAGAAAATCGTCTATTGGTTACAATTATCCGTATTGGAAGACGCCCTTCTCGCCTTCGCCGACATTTTCAAGGTCAGCCTCGAAAACAAGGCCGATCCCTCCCCCCCCGCCTCTTCGACTTTATCGCAAAAGGATATTTCTCATGAATGAAATCATGCGCACACTGCGCCTACCCGCTTTCATCTATTTTCTCATCGTCGCGATCGCCATTCGCAACTGGATGATTGACCCGGATGCCGCCGCAAAATGGATATTCGTTATGGTGCTGTTTCCGGTCGTTGTGCTATCAGCCAATTTTTCTTCCTATAAAGGTAGCTGCACTATCCAGGATCGTGAAAAGCTCAATCGAACCTTGTCACTTGCCGGTAGCATACTGGTGGTCGCCTTGTCTTTGAAGATGGCAGAAATCACACAATTCCTCTCCGAACAACAAACCGACTGGCTTATGGTCTATATCATTGGCGGCTTTTTCATCTTCTTTGGTAACAATATTCCCAAAGCCATGATCCCGCTGAACGCCAAGCACTGTTCTCCTGCGCAATATCAATCCTTGCAACGCTTCATTGGCTGGGGCTTTGTGCTGATCGGTATCGCCTATATCGGCATTCACTTTATCTTGCCCATGGAAACGGCTGAAAACTTTGGCCGAATAATCCTGTGGACTGGGCTAGCCATCCTCATTATCCGCACCTTTATCGCGCGTCACCGCTCTATCAGCAGGTGATTTAACGCTTTGAATTGGGGCGGTGGCTTGTTACCACTGCCTCATTATGGCTCCACCGCTTCTTTCTTTACAAAATATCGCCCTCACCTTCGGAGGCGCCCCGCTTCTGGAACAGGCAAATCTGTTTGTCCACGAGCGTGAACGTTTATGCCTAATCGGGCGTAATGGCTCCGGCAAATCAACCCTCTTAAAAATAGCGGCGGGGTTGGTCGAGATGGATAAGGGCGAGCGCTTCGTAAAACCCGGCACGACCATTGCCTATTTGGAACAAGACCCAGATATCACGGCCTTTGCTACTCTACGCGATTATGTGTGCCACGGGCTTCAAGAAGAAAGCCTGCATCATCGTGCTGATATGTTAATCCAGCAATTCGATCTCGACGGCAGCGCCAAACCGGAAATTCTTTCCGGGGGCGAGACTCGACGCGCGGCCCTCGCCCATAGCTTGGCGCAAGAGCCAGATATTTTGCTTCTCGACGAGCCGACCAACCACCTGGACCTGCCGATGATCGAATGGCTCGAACAGACTTTAGCCCAAAGCCGCTCAGCCATTGTTGTCATTTCCCATGATCGGTATTTTTTGCAAAACCTCACCCATCGCACGTTGTGGCTTGATCGGGGCCAGACAAAATTGCTCCAAAAGGGGTTCACCCATTTTGAAAGTTGGCGCGACGAATTACTCGCTCAAGAACAGCTTGAGCACCATAAGCTAGATCGCAAAATGGTTGCTGAAGAACATTGGTTGCGCTACGGCGTAACGGCCCGACGCAAGCGCAATGTGCGCCGCCTTGATGATCTCCATCGTTTGCGCCAATCGCGCCGTGAAGTGGTAAAGGTACAAGGCAATGTCACCATGAACGTGACCGCCAGCGGCCCTTCCGGTCGGCAAGTCATTGAAGCAAAGCATATTAGCAAATCCTACGGGGATAAAATCCTCGTGCAGGATTTTTCCTGTCGCATCAATCGTGCTGATCGGGTTGGGCTGGTGGGGCCAAATGGGGTTGGGAAAACCACCCTGCTCAACATGTTGATAGGCAAGCTACCCCCCGATAGTGGCAGTGTCAAACTTGGCACCAATCTCGATATTATCGCCCTAGACCAACGGCGCGCCCACCTCGACCCGGAAACCCGTCTCATGGATGCCCTCACCGGTGGGCGCGGGGATATGGTTTCGGTTGGGGGAAAAATGCGCCATGTAATGAGCTATCTCAAAGATTTTCTATTCACCCCCGAACAGGCCCGCACCCCCATCAAAGCGCTTTCTGGCGGTGAACGCGGCCGTTTGTCTCTCGCTATGACATTCACCCTTCCGGCCAATTTTCTAGTGCTTGATGAACCCACCAATGATCTTGATTTGGAAACTTTGGATTTACTCCAAGAATTGCTGATTGATTTTGACGGAACGATTTTATTGATCAGTCATGATCGGGATTTTCTCGACCGCACGGTCAGTTCCATCATCACACCTGCTCCCGAAGAAGGGGTTGGTATATGGCGCGAATATGCTGGCGGCTGGAGCGATATGATCAAACAACGCCAAGGGCTTAGCGTCCCCCTCCCGAATAACAAACCGTCGCGTCCCAAACCCGCCCGCAGCCAACCCGCAAGACCAAGCAAAAACGCTAAACTTTCCTACAAGGATAAATATCAACTAGAGCAATTACCCGATGAAATAGCGGCATTAGAAAGGCGCATCGCTGAATATCAAAAACAACTCGCTGATCCGGATTTGTTTAATCGTGATCCGGATAAATTCCACACCATCAGCCATAGCCTTGCTGATGCGCAAAATGATTTGGCGCAAAGGGAAGAATTGTGGCTCACACTGGAAATGAAGCGAGAAGCCCTTGAAGAAAAGCGATCATAATCAAGCTGGTAAATCTTCAGGCTTTTTGGTATTTTTAATCGGTTCTTCCGGGATATAATCAAAAGCCAGCCTGTCTTTGTCCTTTTCGTCCACAAAGACACGCACCACCCCACCCTCTTTCAAGGCACCAAAAAGGATTTCATCAGCAATCGGTTTTTTGATATGTTCTTGTATGGTCCGCCCCAATGGTCGAGCACCCATCTCTTCATCAAAACCTTTTTTCGCCAACCACCGCGTGGCCTCATCGGTAAGCTCAAAAGTTACGCGGCGATCCGCCAATTGGGCTTCTAATTGTAAAACAAATTTTTCCACGATCCGATTGATAATCGGCGCGCTCAATCCGGCAAATTGCACAATCGCATCCAGCCGGTTGCGAAACTCCGGAGTGAACAAGCGCTTGATTGCCACATCGGTTTCATCATGCTTTTTACCCCCCGCAAAACCAATTTGGTTTTTCACCGCTTCCGAAGCCCCCGCATTTGTGGTCATAATAACGATCACATTGCGAAAATCTATTTTCTTGCCATGGCTGTCAGTCAGTGTACCATTGTCCATCACTTGCAATAAAATGTTGAACACTTCCGGATGGGCTTTTTCAATCTCGTCCAGCAACAACACCGAATGGGGATGTTGGTCCACAGCATCGGTCAACTGACCGCCGCCTTGCTCAAACCCCACATAGCCCGGAGGGGCACCAATCAGGCGCGAAACCGTGTGGCGCTCCATATATTCAGACATATCGAAGCGTAACAATTCAACCCCCATCATTGAGGCTAATTGTTTTGCTACTTCGGTTTTCCCAACACCGGTTGGCCCGGCAAACAGATAGGAACCAATGGGCTTTTCCGGTTCGCGCAAGCCCGCGCGCGATAGCTTAATCGCTGCCGCCAGCTGGTCTATAGCCTTGTCTTGCCCATAGACGACCCGGCGCAAATCTTCCGGTAAATTGCGCAAACGCTCCACATCGGACTTGGAAACCGATTTAGGCGGAATCCGGGCCATGGTGGCGATCACAGCTTCAATTTCTTCAACGCCCAATACTTCTTTACGGTCCGATTCTGGAAATAGATGTTGACGGGCGCCAGCTTCGTCGATCACATCAATCGCTTTATCGGGCAATTTGCGATCGCTCATATAGCGCGCCGCCAATTCGGCCGCGCTTTGCAAAGCCTCATCCGTATATTTAACATGGTGATGGCGTTCAAAATGACCACGCAGACCACGCAATATTTTAATCGTATCAGGCACGCTAGGCTCCAGCACGTCAATTTTTTGGAAACGGCGCGCCAAAGCCCGATCTTTTTCAAAATGCTGGCGAAACTCCTTGTAGGTGGTGGAGCCCATGCAACGCAGCTTGCCACTTTGTAAGGCAGGCTTCAGCAGGTTGGAGGCATCCATAGAACCGCCAGAGGTGGCGCCAGCCCCAATCACCGTATGGATTTCGTCAATGAACAGGATCGCATTCTCGTGTTTTTCAATTTCTTTGAGAACCTGCTTCAACCGTTCCTCAAAATCCCCGCGATAGCGCGTACCGGCCAGCAATA
>JALWRV010000277.1 GCA_027080545.1 Parvularculaceae bacterium | reverse complement strand
GATTGGTTATGTCGAGAATACCAACCCCCGTGAAAGGGTCGGTCCCGCCCATATAAAGGGCTGTGCCCTGACCCCGCACAACCCCGGTAGCGCCAATGGTGACCAGATAGTTGAAATTAGTATTGGGTGAAGCGTTATAATAAAGCCCGGCTAAAAACCCGTCGACGACCCCGTCTATGGTCGTGGTGATTTGGTTCGCGGTCGAATAGAGGCCAACTGAATCCAAAGATTGAATTGTAATGTTCGCATCAATGGTTACATCATCATTGCCCACGGAAAGGGCAATGCCGGTCGTGATCATGTCGCTGGTCGGACGAATAATTGGCATGGTTTTTAACTCCCCATATACCCAGTGACGCGCCGATCGAAACATCTCGTTCGGCGGGCCCAAAATTCACTCTCTACGCCCTTTATAGCAAGAAAGCGCCCCATGAGACAATCATCTTCTTTCCCCACAATTAGCACAAATGACCAAGCGCGGGGCATTGACCGCTTGCGAAGCGGCTTTGGGCGTAGTATTCATGGACGATGAGAGTGCATAAAGAGGGAGGTATGGCGACCTTTGGGGTATTCCATTCGTTAAGCGCCCATTCTGCCCATCCAACCCGTCCGCCCCTTGGGCCGGATGGTGAGGGGTTGGGGGCCGAATGGTTGTTTTCGCATTTAATCAAGCCCCAATATTCCCGCCATTACGCCCTGTAGATGAACGAAATTAGCTTGCGCGATGGATTTCGTGATCGCCAACCGGGTGTCCGATGATCGCAAGGGGAGCAGAGATGACCATATTACCCATTCTTAAGTCTGTAAGGCTATTCAAAGATATGCGCCGACACTGGACCCAACAACGGGCCCAACAAGGGCCCCAGCAACGGACCATACATCGCCATTGCCATACAGCAAGACCGCTTGGTCTTATGGCTGCGGGCGCTGGTCTTTTGCTTGGCCTCAATCTGGGCGGGGCAACGGCTCTGGCGCAAGAGCGAATCAGCTTTGAGCAAATTATGGCCAATCCGGGCGATCTGGAACTAAACTATAATTATGCCATGCAGCAGGCGGATGATGGCTATTTGCTGTCAGCGGCCGCGACCATTGAGCGTCTATTGCTCAAGGAACCCGGTTGGGACCGAGGGCGTCTTTTCTATGCAGCCCTGCTCTATCGGTTGGGTGATTACCAAGCGGCCGAACGCGAACTGGCGCTGCTTTCCCCAGATCGCTTACCGGAAGAATCACAAGACGAATTGAGCCGCTATAGCGATAAGGTCCAAGACAAAAACCAAATCAACTATCTGTCCGGTCAACTCGGGGTTGGGTTTCTTTATGATGACAATGTTACCGGCTATGTCGATGATGGGCTGATTGGGGGCAATCCAAGCGAGGGCGACGAAGGCTATTATTATGGCGCCCGGATGATGTTCCGCCACAAAGTCTCGCGCCTGAATGATACAGAAGTCTTCTTTCTCGCTACGGTGGATAGCAAACAATATCAGGATCTCTCTGCCTTTAGCCAGACTGTGGCGTCGCTGCGCGCTGGGGTTGAAGGCTCCCGCGGGCCGTGGGACCTTTCCGGCAGTCTGCTCAGCCGTTTTGTCTTTTTTGATGAAGGTCATTACCTCACTGAATATGGTGTAGGCGGCAGCGCCCTTAAAGTGATGAACAACAAGACCAAGCTTGGCTTTAAATCTCACTTTCTCGCCCAAGATTTCTCAAATGTCAGCTTTAACGGTATTGCCACCCTGTTTGAAGATGTCCGCCGAGGCTATCGCACCGAATTGTCCGGGGTTGTGGAGCATAAATTTGATGCCAGAAACCGGGCCACAGCTTCATTGGGTGTGGTGAAAAAGACGGCTAAATATAATCCTTACGAATATAATGGTCTGCGGGCTAAATTTAGCTTCAAGCATGATTGGAAGAATGGCGTCTATTTTGACGGTGATTATTCCTATCAATGGCTCGACTATAAAGAAGTCGATACGCTCATCATCACAACCGGCACCGACCCCCGCGAAGACCAACGCCATTATTTGCGCGCAGCGGTAGGCGTACCTTTGCGAGCGATGTTTGGTTCCGATAAATCCTATCGTGATGAAAGCAAGTGGAAAATAGAAGGCTCCGCTTTTTATGATCTGCGTAACTCCAACTACACACCTTATGAATTTGAAAATAGCGGCGCCACCGTAAAACTCATCTGGCGTTTTGATCGCTAAGCGGGAGACAGGAAATGAAGATGTTAGAAAAACCAGCACCGCGCCCCCGGCAACACCCTACCCGTAAATCTGCGTTCATCGCCTCACTCATGCTTGGGCTTTCCGTGATATCGCTGAGTGTGCCTATGGGTGCCATGGCGCAAGAAGAAGTGGGCGTCAACGCGGTGATCCAAAACCCAGAAGCGGTGGCGATTGCCGATTTTGAGGCCAAGTCCCGCCCTGTGGCAGAAGGCATGAGCGCTTTGCTCAATGACACCATCACCTCTGGCGAAGGGGCGAAAGTGCAGATTTTGCTGAAAGACGAAAAAACCATCACCGTTGGGCAAAATTGCGAATTCACCATTGATGAGTTCACCTATAACCCTGCCACTGACGGCTATGACATGGCTGCCAATATAGCCAAAGGCACGTTCCGCTTCATGTCCGGCAAGCCTTCCTCGGGCAACCGCACAACCTTGCGTACACCCGTGGCCTCTATGGGGGTGCGTGGCACCATTGTTGAAGGGGCCGTTGGTCCGCGTGCTGTATCTATTGCCGGCGCTTCTGTGGATTTGTCAAAACAGACCAATATCAATTGGGATGAAGCCACCTTGATCGTCCTGCGGGGACCGAGCGACGATGCCCAAGGCATCGATAATGAGGGGGCCGTTGATGTGTTGCCCGGTGGTGCGGCAAGCAAAACCTCACTTGAAAGCGGACCTAAACTGGCAAGTCTTGATGCGGCTGCCATGGCAAACCTGTTGCCCATGGCCGTTACCGCCAACATGACAAACGCCCAAGACAAGGAGCAAAACGACGACACACCAAACGGTGCCCCGCTTCTCGTTCAATCCGGCGATAAGATGGTACCCTTGCGCCAAGCTAATGTCGGCGTCTTTATTCCCTATAAGGGCGGTCCGATTATTGGTCCCTTCTATTTGTCTAATCGTTCATTTGAAGAACTTTCTGATGATTTGCGCACGAAGCCATTTGGTGATGCGCCTTTTGAGGCTCCTTTTGAGATTAGAACCCCGCGTGACAGTGGCGACACGCAAAATGATGGCGAATATGGCTTCCCGTGGGAAGAAGAAGATTCCGTCCTTGATGACAGGCCAGACATTGATGATGGGCAAGGGTTTCCCAATGGGCCTCCCTTCTGCCCGCCCACATTGCCCGGCTGCCCATAAGGCCCCCAGTGTTCATAAGGCTCAGTGGCCTATAGGCCAAGGACAATTGAACCCAAACCAAAAAAACAACCCCGACCTTTGTAAGGCCGGGGTTTTCTTAACGCTAATAAAACAAATGGCTTGGTACTAGACCACGCCGTAATGGACCATAGAGGCGGCTACTTTTTCAAAGCCGGCAATATTGGCCCCCTTCACATAATTAACGCCCCCCTTCTCGCTGCCATATTCCACACAGCGATCGTGAATTTCTTCCATGATTTTCTTGAGGCGATTTTCAACCTCCTCGGCATCCCATGAAATACGCAAAGAGTTTTGGCTTTGCTCCAGACCAGAAACTGCCACGCCGCCAGCGTTAACCGCTTTAGCAGGGCCAAAGATGACGCCATTACCTTGCAGATAATGCACCGCTTCCAGCGTGGTCGGCATGTTCGCCCCTTCAGCAACGATCCGGCATTTATTTTTGACCAACTCTTTGGCCGATTCCACATCCAGCTCATTTTGGGTGGCGCAAGGCAGGGCCACATCGCAATTAACCCCCCAAGGCCGTTTGCCGGCCAAAAAGGTTGCCCCTGGGAATTTGTCCGCATATTCGGAAATCCGGCCTCGGCGAACCTCTTTCAATTCTTTGACAAATTCTAGCTTCTCTTGGGTAATGCCAGCCGGATCATGGATGGTGCCAGATGAATCCGACAAGGTCAGCGGTTTGCCTCCCAGATGAAGCACTTTTTCGGCCGCATAGGTTGCCACATTACCGGACCCCGAAATGGCCACGCGCTTGCCAGAAACCGAGTCGCCCATGGTCGCGAGGATATTTTGCACAAAATAAACCGCCCCATAGCCCGTGGCCTCTTTACGGATGAGGCTACCGCCATATTCCAGCCCCTTACCTGTCATGGCCCCCACAAAGCGGTTTTCAAGCCGCTTATATTGGCCGAACATATAGCCAATTTCCCGAGCGCCAACGCCAATATCCCCGGCGGGTACGTCGGTGCTTTCACCAATATGGCGATGCAGCTCGATCATCAGCGAATGGCAAAAGCGCATTACTTCACGATCCGAACGACCTTTGGGGTTGAAGTTTGCCCCCCCCTTGGCCC
>JALWRV010000276.1 GCA_027080545.1 Parvularculaceae bacterium | reverse complement strand
TGAACCGACAGCACCGTTTCTTCGGTCGGCCCGTTGGAAGTGTTGGACATGAATAAGCCTATATCAAATCTTCGGGCTCAGTGAAGGGCATGGTCAATGCCTCGGCCACCGCCATATGGGTGATATGACCCTCCATCACATTCAGGCCCGCCATGAGATGGTGATCTCGGCGCATGGCATCTTTGGCCCCATAATTTGCGAGGTTTAGAATGTGCGGCAAGGTGCGGTTGTTCAGAGCGAGGGTGGCGGTGCGCGCCACCGCGCCCGGCATGTTGGCCACACAATAATGAACAATGCCGTCTACCTCATAATATGGATTGTCGTGGGTGGTTGGTTTGGAGGTTTCAAAGCAGCCGCCCTGATCGATAGAAATATCCACCAGCACCGCTCCTTTTTTCATGGTTTTGAGCATGTCTCGGGTGATCAATTTGGGTGCGGCGGCCCCGGGTATCAACACGGCCCCAATTACCAGATCTGCTTGTTTGATGGCATCGGCCACAGCACCGGTGGTGGAATAAACCGTTTGTACGCGATTGCCGAAAATCGTGTCCAGCTCTTCCAACCGGTTTAGAGAGCGGTCAAAAATGGTTACATCGGCGTGCATCCCCACCGCCATCTGGGCGGCATTATAGCCCGATACCCCGCCGCCGATGATCACTACCTTGGCTGCATTGACGCCGGGCACACCCCCCAGCAAGACCCCGCGACCACCGGAAACCATTTCCAAACAGCGCGCCCCCACTTGAATGGAAAGACGCCCGGCCACTTCCGACATGGGACGCAGTAGGGGTAAGCCACCGGTTATGCCGGTAACCGTTTCATAGGCAATAGCGATTGCTCTAGACTTTACCAGCGCTTCGGCTTGAGGCTTATCGGCGGCCAGATGCAAATAGGTGAACAAGACCTGATCTTCGCGCAGCATGGCACACTCTGGTAATTGCGGTTCCTTGACTTTGACGATCAAGTCAGCGCCATCAAATACTTCTTTGGCTGACGACACAATTTTTGCGCCAGCGGCTTGATATTCCGCATCGGCAAAATCGATCGCGGCGCCGGCATTGGTTTCCACCAAAACCTCATGGCCAGCCCGTACCAGCTCAAGCACGCTATCGGGTGTCATGCCGACGCGATATTCACGGGTTTTGATTTCTTTGGGCACACCTACGCGCATGGGTCATCCTCTCATTTGTTAATCATCATGGCCCGCAGGGGGCTGTATTCGAATGGGCGGCACCCCAAAAAGGGGAGCGAATTTCATGCGCTTTTGCGCTAAAATTCATCGTCAAGAAAGGGGGGAAGCGCAATTTTTGATGCAATTAGGGTTAAGCTCGAAAAATTCGGCCAAAAATAGACATTTTAAGTATGAAATACCCCAATTTTGTTGGTTGGGAAGGGGGCGCGGCCCGATGCTTGCGAAGCGGATGGGAGGGGCGGGCCGTAAAAACAATTCACAAATGGGCCTGTCTGTGAAAAACTATGCCAGTGGTTACAGGTGGCGTTATGGGGCTTTGGGTTATGATGGGATTGGACCAGCTATATTCGCAATTACGGGTCGATGATTTTCTTGTCGCCAGCAATGAGATGGTGCAGCAATTTCCGCAGGAAATGGCGCTTGGCAATGGCATTATAATCGGGGCCTTGGGGCTGTCATGTGTCGGGCTATTATTATTGACCATGCTGAAACGCACCGCGCGGCCTTTGGTGGCTTTGTCTTTCAGTGTCATTGGGTTGATTTTGCTGGCGCTGGCGCAAGGTCTGGTGGCCCCGCTGGCGGAAGGGGCCCTGAACATGACCTTGGCCCTGTTTGCGGCTGCCGGTATTTTATTTCTAACCGCGACAATTCGTGCCGCCCGCGACGATGTGTTGATGGGGGTGGTGCTGATCGTTGCGCTGATTGCCAGCATTGTTTTGGGAGCCGGAGCATTTCTCGGCTTTGATGATTTTGGTCTCTATACGCGCATGGTGGTTTTGACCGTGGGCTTGATGGCGCCAGTCATCGCCTTGATGAGCGGGTTTAAGGGGGACCGGCTGGCTCTGATATTGTTCGGCGGATTGCTGCTGTTGGTGGGCAGTTTCATTTCTGCGCGTCTGGCGATGATGGCTGGCATGGGCCATTGGGTTGGGGCGTTGTTACCATCGGCAATGTTTAGTGTGGGGCTGATCTGGTCTGGGTGGATTGGTAGTCTGATGCCGGTGGCCATTAGCCGCACAGAAGATGCGCCACGGGATCTTGATGCGGTAGCGCTCTCGCCCTCCTTTGAGGCCGAACCCGCCGCAGAAGAAGTGCCAGAGCAGGTTAATGCACAGGCAAAAGAAGCGGCAAAGCCGCAAGTCACTCTCGAAGATATTGATAATGAAGCCGGGCGTGAGAAAAAAGTTTCAAAAGGGTTTCAACTGGCGAAAAACACCAAAACCAAGAAGGATAAGACAAAAAAAGACCGCCGTGATGATGAAGAAACGTCTGAACCTTTGTTTACACATCAAGGACCGGAACGGCGCAAGGCTTCGACCGATGGCAAGCCAGAGCGCAAGAACAAGGCTGATGAGGCCCCGGATTTACGCGCCACCAGCTCGGCGCTTTGGGGGCGCTCTGCAGCAGCAGCACCGGTGGTATTGGAAGAAAGCGTGCCAGAAATTGCCGAAGCCCTGAAAGCGCCCGCCAATGAATATTGGGATTGGGCTGTGACTGGTCGCAATCAGATTTCCAACGGTTTTGCGGAGCGTCTTGGCATTGGCCGCGAAGATTTGTCACCGGAAATGTTGCGTTCCATGGTAGCCCAGCAATCGTTGGAAATTTTTGATGAAGAAATACTCGGCGGATCGGAGCCAAAACAAGGTGATTTTGATTTTGCCATGGATATGGTCGACGGCTCAAAATTGAAAATTGCCGGGCGGCGCTTTGTGGATGAGGATGGGTTGGTTTCGCGTTTGGTCCTGTTGGTGGTGCCGGACAAGGAAAACAAAAAAGAAAAGGGCGGTCGGCGTAAATCCGATAGCGTGGATGCGAGTGCTAAGGCGCGGGCGGCAAATCTTAAAGCGGCTTTAGAGCGTGGTGAAATTCGCGCCCATTTCCAGCCGATTGTCAGCGTTTCCGATGGCGAAATTGCCGGTTATGAGGCTCTGGCCCGTTGGCATCGTCCCGGTATGCGAGACCCCTTGCCCGCAACAGCCTTTATTGGCGATGCCATAGACGCAGGGCTTGGATTGGCCGTGGCCAAAACAATTATTGACGAAGCCGCTGTTGAATTGGCCGCTTGGTTGAAAGAGCAGCCCGATCAGGGCCATTTCGTTACGGTCAATGTTTCTGCCGACGATATGTTGAACAATGAATTTGTGAAAATCGTGAAGCAAGCGATTAAGCAGAATAGTTTGCCCAAAGGGGCGCTGGTGGTTGAGCTAACCGAAAGCCATGTGCTGGAAAATATTGGCAAAGCCAATCAGGTGATCAAAGCGCTTAAAAATGCGGGGGCCGATGTGGCGTTGGATGATTTTGGTGCTGGCCATTCCAGCCTATCGCGCCTGTCAAAGTTGAATGTGGATATGCTCAAAACCGATCGCGCCCTGCTGGAAGAGTTGGGGACCTCGAAGGATGCGTCGATTGTTTTGCAAGGGGCGATTGATATTGCCCATCGTCTAGGGCTGAAAGTGATCGCTGAAGGGGCTGAGACGGAAGCCTTGGCGCGGACCTTAAAATCGCTGGGCTGTGATTATGGCCAAGGCTATTTCTTTGGTGGGGCGGAGCCGGCCGGAGAGCCACCGCAAGAAGAGACCGCAGAAAAAGAAAAATCGCCTTTGGCGGTTAATCTGCGTTAGCGAACGTGCCAATCTAGCGGATATGCCGATAATGGGGCTGTCGGGTTTTGTTCAAGAGGGGGGGAGCGCCGCGCCTAGTTCAGCCAAGCATTTTCGTCTCTGGTCTCGTTCCATTGAGAAGAGAACATGGACGGGTCGACCCCGATGGATCGCAAGGCGGCTTCCCATAATTGTTCGCGTGGCGTGTCGAAAATTAGATCTTCGGGAATGGTGCCTTCAAGCCACGCATTGGCGGCAATTTCATGTTCAAGCTGTCCGGCGCTCCACCCCGCATGACCGAGACACAGTAAAGCCTGATGCGGCAGGCCGTCATTTTGCGCCAATAATTTCAAAATATCCTTGGTGGCGGTCAAGCCAATCCCCGGTGTCAGCGGCATGGTGTTGGCTGCATGATAATCAAGTGAATGAATGACCGAGCCCCGTTTGGTCTCCACCGGACCACCAAACAGCACCGGTCTGGCCTTGGCTTCATCTTCTGCTTCGATGTGTAATTCGCTCAATACCTGCCCGAATGTCAGATCGGAGATGGTTTTATTCAATATAATGCCCATGGCGTGATCTTCATCATGGCTGCAAATGAGGACCACCGATTCCTTGAAGCAGCCCTCGGACAGGTTTGGCATGGCGATTAATACCCGCCCAGCGAGATAGTCTCGGCTTGGGGGGGAGCGTTGTGGGCTCGG
>JALWRV010000275.1 GCA_027080545.1 Parvularculaceae bacterium | reverse complement strand
GGCAAATTCTACCACAAGCCCCTCACGCACCATCATCGCTGGCAGATAGCGGTGCAGATGATCAAAATAGGGGAGGCGTAAAAACCCCCCGCGATAAAATACTTTCAAACCGCATCCGGTATCATTGGCCCCATCCCGCAACACACGTTTGCGCAAACCATTGGCAAAACGGGAAGCAAATTTTTTCGCAGCACTATCCTGACGCTTGGCACGCGCACCCGCAACCATGGCCAGAAGCGGGGGGGCATCTGCTCTTGTGAGTTGCTGGACCAAAGCCGGAATATCCGCCGGATCATTTTGACCATCGCCGTCCAATGTGGCGATAATTTCCCCCCGTGCTGCCAAAACAGCCGTGCGCACCGCCCGGCTTTGCCCGGCATTATCGCGATGATGCAGCACCCGTAATTGGGGAAATTTCTGTTTCAATTCGGTCAATATTTTCAAACTATCATCGCTGGAAGCATCATCGACGGTGATGATCTCGAACGCCCCGACAGGGGCCATGGCGGCGGCAATTTCAGCAACCAGCACCGGCGCATTATCTTGTTCATTATACATTGGCACGACAACGCTAATGTGCGGGCGCTCGGGCGCATCCTCATCAGCCGGGCCTTGTCGCCACCCATAAAGCGGTTCTGTGTAAGTCTGTTCCATCAGCCTTCGATCCAGCGCCCAATCTCTGCGCCTTTTTATCAAAAAGAAGTCGTTTCAGCGCTCATAGCCCAAAGTGACACAAGAGGCGAGAAATTTTGGCGACAAGCGCCTATCAGCTTGCTACCATAGGCCAAGCGCCGGGTGGGGCGCGGAATTTACGGGGTTCTTTTCAATCCATGTCTGCCAATAATGATGACAAAAAAATACGCCCACTTACCATGGCGATGGTTGGACTTTATGCCGCCTTGATGGGGCTTTCGGGTCTGTTTGCCCTGCCGCCGCTGGATCGCGATGAGGCCCGCTTCGTGCAAGCCACTACCCAAATGCTCGAAACCGGCGACTATCTGAATATTCGCTATCAGGAATTGGAGCGCAATAAAAAGCCAGCCGGGATCTATTGGTTACAAGCTGCCAGCGTCTCGGCTTTTTCAGATGTGGAAGATCGACAAATCTGGGCCTACCGACTGCCCTCTTTGTTTTCAGCCATTCTGGCGGCGATGCTGATTTATGGGCTTGGCACCTTTTTATTTTCCGAACGGGCCGGTTTTTGGGCCGCTTTGCTCATGGCCTCCGCACCGGTATTTGCAGGCGAAAGCGGTATTGCCAAAACCGATGCCACCTTGCTGTTCACCGTCATGCTGGCCCAGATTAGCCTCGCCCGCCTGTTTCTCAATTTTCGACAAAATCCGGACGCGCCCTCTTCTTGGGTGAGCGCCCTGATGTTCTGGTTTGCCCTGGGCTTTGGTATTTTAATCAAAGGGCCGATCACGCCGATGATCTCCTTTTTCACCCTAGCGGCCCTTGCCCTTATCGGCCAAATAGGTTGGCTGAAATTTACCCGGGCCTTGAAACCCATAAGCGGGCTCTTGTTGGTAAGCTTGATGGTTGTGCCATGGGCCCTTGCCATCAACCACACCACCGATGGGCGCTTTTTTAACGAAGCCGTAGGCACCGATATGCTTGGCAAAGTAACCGCCAAACAGGAACGCCATGGGGGCCCGCCGGGCTATCATTTAATCGCCCTATGGTTTTTCTTTTGGCCTGCGGCCTTGTTCTTGCCCAGCGCTCTTGCCCGCAGCGTGAAAAAATGGCGCACCCCGGCCTTTATTTTTATATTGGGTTGGCTGGTACCCGCTTGGCTGGTGTTCGAGTTTACCGCCACCAAACTGCCGCACTATACCTTGCCGCTCTATCCGGCCTTAAGTTTTCTGGTTGCCACGATGGTGACGGATCCGCACCATAAAAACGGCCCCCTAGGCAAGCTGTTGGGGAGCCTGCTTTATGCTCTGCCCACGGCGGTTCTGGCGGCAATTATGATCGCCCTACCGGCGGATTATAGCGCGCAAGGGCCAACCGCCCTTCATTATGGGTTTGCCGCTCTGGTGGCGTTGGGTGGATTAGCGGGCATCGGGCTATTTTGGCGCAACCAGATGCGCATTGCCTTACTGGTTACCATGCTCACCAGCTTTATGGGGCTATGGATATTGTTTGACGGGGTGTTGCGCCAGCTTGATGCGTTTCAACTTTCCCCGATCATGTCGGAGATATTGATCGAAAACGACCTCCACCCCTTGCGAAACCATAAGCCACCGGTCGCATTGGTCGGCTATCACGAACCTTCAGCGGTATTTTTGCTGGGAACCAAAACGCTGCTTACCGACGCAAAAGGGGCGGCGGATTATCTGGCGAGCGCGCCGGGGCTTGTTGCGATTGTTGATGCCCGCGAAAAGGAAGCCTTTATGGCCGCGCTTCAAGGAACACAAATTGAGCCATTTGATCAAATTGACGGCACCGACTATTCAAATGGCAAAGAGATGAAATTGACCTTTTACCGGTCCCGATAATAATTAGCGCCCAACTATCGGCGCTTTGCTGCGAGATATCCATGACAGACCCCAAGGGCGAAACCGATTTACCGTGGAAAAAATTCCTCCTCTTGGCCGGTATGATCGTGATTGTGCGTATCCTTACCCTGCCCTTTCTCGACATCAATATCGGCCCCGATGAAGCGCAATATTGGTGGTGGGCCAAGCACCCCGCCTTTGGCTATTATTCAAAGCCCCCGATGATCGCTTGGCTGATCGGTGCCACCACGCTTTTTAGCGATGCAGAATGGGCGGTGCGCCTGTCATCGCCTCTCATTCATGGGGGGACGGCTTGTTTGATTTTTGCCACGGCTGGTCGGCTTTATGGGGCCCGCACGGCCCTTTGGAGCGGGTTGGCCTGGCTTACCCTGCCGGCGGTTACCCTTTCGTCAGCCTTGGTCTCCACCGACATGCCTCTTTTGTTTTTCTGGTCATTAAGCCTTTTTGCCTTTGTGCGATTGGCTGAGAGCGATGGAAAAGATTGGCCCATGGCTATTCTGCTTGGGGTGGCGCTGGGGTTCGGCTTTATGAGTAAATATGCGATCCTCTATTTCCTCGTGGGGCTGGTATTGGCCTTTATTCTCTCACCTTTTGCCCGACGCGCCTTGCGTCTTACGCCACTTTTATTGAGCGGGGGCGTGGCCTTGATTTTGTTGCTTCCCAATATTGCTTGGAATATTGGCCATGACTTTCAAACCCTCACCCACACAATCGACAATGCCAATCTGGCTGCGAAAAAATATAATTTTGACGAATTGTCGGATTTCTTTTTTGGTCAGTTCGGGGTCGCCGGGCCTATTATATTTGGATTGCTCCTATGGGGGTTGGTCACTTTAAGAAAAAGGCTGCGCCGTGCCGACAGCGATCGGGGCAAGGACTTGATGCTGCTTTGCTTTGCCTTACCGGTTTTGATTTTTTACACCATCATGGCTTTTATCACCCGCGCCCATGCCAATTGGGCGGTTTCTGCTTTGCCCGCAACATTGATTTTGGTCAGCGTGTGGGGGGTGCGGGCACAAAAAACCTTGGCGCTTAAACTATCCTTTGGGTTGCATGGGGTCATCGCGATTTTGTTTTTGGTTTTCGCCACCAATTTTGCCCTCATAGACCAGATTGGGCGCGCCAATGACATTAAGCGGGTACGCGGATGGCCAGCGCAAGCCGCCCAGATTGCGGAAATGACCAAAGATTATCCAGCGCTTTTAGTGGATGACCGTGAGCTGATGGGCAGCCTGCTCTATTATTTACGCGATCTCAATAAGCCGATCATGGCTTGGGATTTAAACCGTCATGTGGATAATCATTATGAAGCCTTTTATGCTTATGATCCGGAGCGCTTTCCGGTAGTGGCTTTGGTGATGAAATATCCGCGTAGCATCAATCAATATATTGAGTTTAACACCCTATTGCCCATTGGCACATCGCGTATGGATTTAGGCATTGATTGCCCGCGCATTGTCGAGCTTTATGAAGCGCGTGATTATCAGGAAAAAGATTTGACCCTATTGCCGCCGCCTGTAGCCAATGCCGGGCGCCGTGATGATGGCTGCAAACCCTATTAAACACTTATAAATGCTTAGCGCCGTGAGCGTTTTCGCGCTTGCGCTTTAGCGCGTTTTGTCGCGTCATTACCCCGACGGTGGCGCAAACCGATAAGCGCCAGAGAACGGCTTATCGCCCGCTTGATAAAGCGAAAACCAAAACCAACCCATACCAACGCGCTTACCAACCACAAAAAGAGCAAGGGGTAGGGATCGCGAAAGTGGGTCCAGAAATAGGTCACCATAGAGCGCGCTTTGCGAAACTCCACCCGCATGGCATTGGCGCGACTGGAACTTTTATAATGAATGATTTCCGCATCCGGTGTGAACAAAATGGTTCCCCCCGCTTTTTGCAAGCGTAGACAAAAATCAATGTCTTCCACATGCAAAAAATACCGCTCATCCATGCCCTCTATGGCGTCAAAGGTTTGACGGGGCATCAACATGCAGGCACCGGAGATCACCGATATGGGAATGGTCTCGGTAGGACATGCTGTCTGATGCTGGTTAAAGCGTCGAAAATAGGGATGGTTTGGCGCCAACCGCCAAATTTGTGTCATTTCCACAAAGGCCGACCAGGGGGTCAAAGGCCCTCGGCGCGAACCGGCCTGCTCGCTGCCATCCGGGTTAATCAATTTGCCGCCAATCACCCACAAGCCCGTTTGCTGGTCTGCGGCTTTGAGCAATTGGCCGATTGACCCTGCGGGCAAAATAGCATCCGGGTTCAATAAAAAAATAAACTTACCCCGGGCGGTTCGCGCCCCTTGATTACATGCTGCGGCAAATCCGATATTACCATGACCAGACTGAACCATAAGCCTATCGCCCGCATCCTGGGAGAGTGCTTTTAAGCGTTTAATATGAACGGACGGATTACCATTATTGACGACGATCACTTCCAGCACTTCCGGTTGCTGCAAGGCCGAGATAACAGAGCGAATGAGTAAAGGCCCGGTCCAATAGGAAACAATAATCACCGAAACTTCTGGCGCTAACGACCCTGTTGTTTCGGTGGCTATGGTTTTTGCTTTATCCGTGTTCTCGATCACCCCGATCTTCTTTCGCTTACTTGTTCACGCAATCATCAAAGGTCTTGCTTGTCTAGCCTTTGTCTCCACCAACAGGCCTTGGTCGCATTTTAGGTTTTCTCCCCATAATCCCCACGAGTGCGCGCCAAATAAAGCCCCCAAATGCCCATTAAGGGCATGACCAAACGCCATTGGGTCCATAGGCTGGTTTCAACGCAGGCAAAAACCAAAAAAGCCGCCAGCCCGGCCCCGATGGCCGCCGCTAGCCCGGCCTGTCCCGCACTAAACCGCAAGGCCCATCGCCATGTTCGCTCAATGAGGAGAAGCCCTAGCATTGTCCCAATCAAACCATATTCAAACCAAATCTGCAAAAATAGATTATGCGGATGGGTGGGAATGAGACGGGCATCCAGGGGCCCGCCCGGCACGCGCAGCAATGGCGACAGCTCGGTCAGGGCTTTGGTAGCATTCACCCCATGGCCCCATAAAAAATATCCCCCATCAGAGAAAACCCCCTCCCCAACATATTTCCATATGGCCAAGCGCATACGCCAAGAGGCCGGTCCCTCATCCCAGCTTGTCAACACCTCAACTGGTGGCAGGGCCAAGGTGAGAAAGGGGGTTGCAACCAGCAACAAGGCAAAGCCGACAAAGCCCAAGCTCAAACACAGGCGCGGCCATCGCAAAACCAACACCGCCGCCAACCCCATGCTCACAAGGGCTAGAATATTGGCGGCGATACCAAAACGCACAGCTCCAACCATCAACATGGCGAGGCTTGCGAAAAATATCACCATGCGGGTTGGTCGCGATAATATGCCAGCCGCCCCCTTGCCCGTCCACAACATGAACCCTAAGGGCGGCAGAAAGAACAAACCGGCGCTGATGCCGCGCGCTGTCGAGACATCATCGCGCAACGGATCCGCCATGGGCGGTGTGATGTCGCGAAAAAAACCACCGCTTAGAGACTCTATCCCGATCAGAATGATCGCCAACAGGGCAAAGGTGAAATATCGATCACGCCAAAGCGGGCCCAGATAGGAGGCGCTATGGATTAAAAAATATCCGTTTATCACTAAAAAAATTACCCCCACCCCATCCTTGGCATAGTGCCTATCCGGGGCCCAGAGCGATGACAAAAGAATGAAGGCGCCAAACAATAGAGCGGCTGGTAAAACCGCCTTTCCGAGATCTTTAATATTGATAAAAAAACTACCAATGGCCCCTGGCACCAGCAGGCTGGTAATCGCCATCAAGGTGAAATTTCCGGTGAGGTTTCGGTGTGACAGGACCAACACTATCGGCCACAGCACCATCCAAACAAGCATCAAGATGCTGATAGATAGATCACGAAAACGCTGTTGTGAGGTCGATGCCATCAACCCCCCTTTCAGTCAGCCAAATCCGGCGGCAGGCTTTCGCTTTTGAAAGCAGCAACGGCTTCATCGAGGGTCATTTGCGTGGATTGTTTGGAGCCTAGTCGACGGATGGAAAGCTTATTTTCTTCCGCTTCACGGGCACCGACAACCGCCAAGATTGGCACTTTCAAATTTGAATGTTCACGGACCTTGTAATTGATTTTTTCATTGCGCAAATCCGTTTCTACGCGCAAACCCGCAGCGCGCAACCTCTCGGCGACCTTTTCTGCATAGGGGTTTGCATCGGTGGTGATGGTGGCGACAACCACCTGTGTTGGGGCCAACCATAAAGGCATTCTGCCCGCATGGTTTTCGATCAATATGCCCAGAAAACGCTCCATGGAACCAAGAATGGCCCGATGCAACATCACCGGACGGTGGCGGTTGCCATCTTCACCAATGAAAGACGCATCAAGGCGTTCCGGCAATACAAAGTCTAACTGAAGCGTGCCACATTGCCAGGTGCGGCCGATGGCATCTTTTAAATGAAACTCAAGTTTGGGTCCGTAAAAGGCCCCCTCATCAGGCAAAATACCATAATCAAGGCCCGTGGCCTTTAGGGCATTTTCCAGCGCTTCTTCTGCCTTGTCCCAAACCTCATCATCGCCTGCCCGCACCGGCGGACGGGTGGCCAATTTTACCACCAGTTCCGGGAAACCGAGATCTTTGTAAATCACTTCCAACAATTCACAAAAGGCCACGGATTCTTCTGTTATCTGATCTTCGCGGCAAAAAATATGAGCGTCATCCTGCGTGAACTGGCGCACCCGCATCAGCCCATGCAAGGCCCCATGGGGCTCATTACGATGGCAGCAGCCAAATTCCGCCATGCGAATGGGCAGATCGCGATAGGATTTAATCCCCTGTTTGAAAATCTGCACATGGGCGGGACAATTCATGGGCTTAATTGCCATCAATCGCCCATCGCCTTTCAAAACCGGCCCATCATCATTGAGATTGGGCACTTCATCGGGCACCACAAACATATTTTCGCGAAACTTGTCCCAATGGCCGGACTGTTCCCAAAATTTGGAATCCAACAGCTGCGGGGTTTTGACCTCGCGATAATCGGCACCGTCGAGACGCCGCCGAATGTAATTTTCCAAAGCCAGCCACATCACATAGCCCTTGGGATGCCAGAAGACAGACCCTTGAGCTTCTTCTTGCAAGTGGAACAAATCCATCTGTTTGCCAAGCTTGCGGTGGTCGCGCTTTTCAGCTTCTTCAAGGCGGGTGAGATAGGCCTTGAGGTCCTTTTCGCTCAACCACGCCGTGCCATAGATGCGTTGTAATTGGGCGTTGCGATGGTCGCCGCGCCAATAGGCCCCCGCCAATTTTAAAAGCTTGAAGGCTTTGCCGATTTGTTTCGTCGAGGACAGGTGAGGCCCTCGACATAGATCATGCCAATCTCCGTGATAGTAGATTTTTATCTCTTCACCTTCCGGCAAATCACGGATCAATTCAGCCTTATAGGTCTCGCCCATTTGCTCAAAATGCGCGATCGCCTCATCCCGGGGCATGACCATTTTTTGGGTCGGTAAATCCGCTTCCACCAATTCGGCCATTTTCTTCTCAATCGCGGCGAAATCCTCCGTTGAAAACGGCTCATCCCGGGCAAAATCATAATAAAAGCCATCTTCTATGACCGGGCCAATGGTTACTTGGGTGCCGGGGAAAAGGGCTTGGACCGCCTGTGCCAGAAGGTGCGCTGCATCGTGGCGCACGAGATCTAAAGCCTCTTCCCCCTCTCGGGTGATGATTTCCACCTTGGCATCATGTTCGATAGGCTCGAAAAGATCACTCAAGCGGCCATCAATTTTAACCGCGATGGCCTTTTTGGCCAAAGATTTGGAAATATCTTCCGCCAGCACCGCACCGGTGACGGTCTGGTCAAAGGATCGGACGGATCCATCGGGTAGGGTGATATTCGGCATCGGGGCAAACCTTCATGGCGACCTTTAAGACAGGCCCAAACAGGTCTTGAGACATTGACCAGACTGGCCTTGAGGTCAAGAGGCTTGGCCCGAAAGGTGCCAATGTTGCATCTATTCTTGCTCAAAAAGAGGGGGGAAGCTGATCCCCATATCTTTTGTAGTGTCCCCATTGAAAGCATCGCCCATCGGCGGATAAAGCACCCACCCATCAGCCATATCATTCTCATCGGAGAGCCCCATCGTGTGGGATAATCCCTCTAGATCAGGATCGCGCGCCAACACCCGCAAGGTCGCCAAGGATAGTGTCGGCGGTGGGGCCCCTTCACGCAGGGCCATGGTGCCCAGAAAATCATTCATTCGGGTAAGCTCGGCAGCCCGCATACCGGATTCGACCCGTAATGTTTCATAATGATAATTATGCTGTAGCGCCGCCAACAGATCTTGCCTATCGCTTGGTTCCAAAGTTGCAGATTGGCGCGTACCCATCGTCATAAACGCTTGTTGAACCGCAGAGGCCTCACCGAAAAACATGCCGATCTTGCTGAGCAAACAATCGCGGGCGCATTCTTTAGCCATGGGCATACCATAGCGTAGGCTCACCAACCCCGGTTGGGAGCGCTCTGGCATCAAATAGCCAAAGGGCAAGGCCGAGGAGAGTTGCAAATATTGGCTGTCAGTCAGACTTACCCCAAACGCCTCCATTGCCATGGGCAAGACGATTTTGAAAAAGATGCAATCGCCCCCTTCGCAATTTTGTAAAATGAACAAAATTGGCTGCTTACCGGCCAAGGCCGCAAAAAGGTGCGATTTTTCCTGTTCGGAATATTCGTCACCGATAATTTGGAAACCATTTTCCTGCAATAAAGAGCGCGTGCCGCTAATGGAGAAAGGAATGAAGCCGGTGGAGCGAAAATCATTTTCTGCCCCGGTTTCCGGACCGAATAAGCCGCCCCCATTACTGGTTCCCGACCCGGTTTGCGCCAAAGCTGAAGGACCCATAACAAGCAACAAGGCGGCAAACATCGCTGCAATCCATGATTTTAATAAGGCTGACATTATTCCCCGCTTTCGCTCTCTTCCCACATTCATTACAAAACCCACATTCACCACAAACCCGACATCGCCCCATCATTTAAGGCCGTGTCACCCAAAAGGCTGAGGCAAGACCGCGCTTTAAAATGCGCCTTGGCAAAGAGCCCCGAAAATCATGCTATCTGAGGGTAGAGGGGCTGGCAAGCACGTTAACCTTTCCAGGGAATATTCGCCGATTATGCTATTTATCCGCCCCTGCCCCCGATAGGTCATGGGACCCGCAGGCGACTGAAACACCCCAATGGGTTGCAACAAACCGATCCAGCCAAAATGCGATTTTGTGCTTGGGAATGGGCGGCACGCCGCAGGTCGGCCTATTCTTGTGGCCCGACTTCTTTTCAGCAAACAATCATCCGCGCTTATGCCAGCGCCAATCCCCATAAAGCCATGGCTGCCAGGGATGGGGGGCGAGATTATCCGGCACCGGATCATATCCCGAACTGCCCCATGGGTGACAACGCAATAGGCGAGATAGGGTCAGCCAACCGCCGCGCCAAAACCCATGCTTGCGCATGGCACATACACCATAATGGGAACAGGTGGGTGCATGGCGGCATCGCACGCCCAAAAAGTAAAATAGGGGCGAGAGCGTCATTTGATAGAGGCGCAACAGAAAAATGCCGATACGCGCTGGTAGGCTGGGGGGCGGCTGTGTCTTGGGCCGGGTCATAGGTTGCGTCATGGGCCGGACTCCAATTTTGTCACGGGCTCTATTTGATCAAGGCAATCCACCACCGCATCAAAAATTAACATGGTCGAGACATGGCGGGCCTTATAGGCGCGGATCGGCTCTAATTGAGATAAATCCTCCCAGCCTTCAAAAGGAGGGAGCGGTTTTTCCCCCCGCAACATCGCCCACATGGCCTCGCGTATGGAGCGCAAAACTTCTATGCGCTCGCCAATAATATGTTTGGCAACGATGGCGCTAGAGGCCTGCCCCAAAGCACATGCCTTTACCGTCAAAGCAAACTGGCTGACCAGACCATTTTCCACATCCAGTTCAACCGAGACCGTTGAGCCGCATACCCGTGAATATTTGGTGGCCGACGCCATCGGCGCTTCGAGATGGGTTGGCTTTGGCAAGGTACAGGCTTGTTCCAGCAATTGATCTGAATAAAGGTCGTTCATACCATCAATATAAGCCCGCCAGACGGTTACTTCCAGCCGCCTAAGGCCTATTGGCCAAAAAAATCGGCCTTGCCAAGCGGCACGCCTTGATGGCGCAAAATATTATAGCTTGTCGTTACATGAAAATAGAAGTTTGGCAGCAAAAAGCTGATGAGATAATCTCGACCCTTAAAATTAAGCTCGGAATTGCGCAGCTTTAAGTGAATGTTCCTCTCTTCACCGGCATTGATGGAATCTGGATCAAAAGAAGCGATATAGTTTTCGCATTTCTTCAATCGCGCCTGTAATTCATCAAAGCGCGATTCATTATCCTCCCATATTGGCAATTCTTTACCAGCCAGTCGCGAAACACACCCTTTGGCAAGATCGGTGAGAATATATATTTGCGATTTTAAGGGTAACATATCAGGTGCGAGTTGCTTCGCCGTAAAGTCACATTCATCAATATTGTTCTCTTTGGCAAAGGCTTCACCTTTGTTCAAACAATGGGATACCCCACGCATCATGGTGATAAAGGCGGGGACTGATGCTTCAAACAGCGAAATAGACATGAGGTTGGCTCTCTTTCAAATGGTTGAGCGTTTGGCTTTTAACCGCGACGCCATTTCGTACCCTGCGGCCCATCTTCAATAAGAATATTGGCCTCGGCTAAAGTTTCACGTATGGCGTCCGCTTTGCCATAGTCCTTTTTACTCTTGGCAAGGCGTCGCTCTTGCAACAGCGCTTCGATAGCTTCGTCACTCAGCCCCGTCCCTTGAGCGCCCCTCCGGAACCAATCGGCTGGGTTTTGTTGCAAAACACCCAATAGCTGCCCACCGCTGCGCAATTGGCTCAAAGCCTCTCTATCGCCATTGGCCGCCTTGTCCCGAAGCGCATGCAACACGGCCATCGCTGACGGGGTATTTAGATCATCGCTCAACGCCTCGATCACTTTTTGGGGAGGCTCCATAGGCGCCTCGTTTGAATAGGGAAATTTTTCCATAAGGCGATAAAAACGGTCAAGCTGCTTTTTGGACTGCTCTAATATTTTTTGTGTCCAGATCAATGGTTGGCGATAATGGGCCGAGAGGAGCGCCCAGCGTATGGTCTCGCCATCCCATTTTTTTAATAAATCTCGCGGCAACACGATATTGCCCAACGATTTGGACATTTTGTCATCGCCCATATTGAGAAAACCATTATGCAGCCAAAAACGTGCAAGTGGGGCCTCATCGCACCCGCCCCCGGCGCAACAAGATTGGGCGATTTCATTTTCATGGTGCGGAAAGCGCAAATCTTGGCCGCCTCCGTGAATATCAATGGGACCCTCAAAAACTTTTTCAATCATAGCCGAACATTCGAGGTGCCAACCTGGCCGTCCCGTACCCTCGATACCCCAATCAGAAGGCACAGACCAACCCGGCTCTCCTTCTTTAGCGGGCTTCCACAACACAAAATCAGCCGGATTTTTCTTATAGGGGGCTATTTCAACCCGCGCCCCGGCAATCATTTCATCTTGGGAGATTTTAGATAGTTGGCCGTAAGCCTTATAGGTCTCGACATCAAACAGCACATGTCCCTCACGAGCATAGGCATGACCGCGCGATAACAAGCCTGAGATCATCACTTGCATCGCCTCTATATGGTCGGTGGCATGCGGTTCAATGGTCGGCGGCAAAACACCCAGCGCGCCCATATCTTCACGATAAATTTTCGTGAATTTTTTGGTTATATCGCCAATCGGCACATCGGCCTCGCGGGCGGCGGCAATGATCTTATCATCAATATCTGTGATGTTGCGCGCATAGACCACTTTTTCCGCCCCATAAACAGCGCGCAATAATCGAAATAATTGATCGAAAACAACAGCAGCACGGGCATTGCCAATATGGGCGTAGGAATAGACTGTGGGGCCACATACATAGACGCTCACCCGATCCGGCTTTGCGGGGGTGAAAATTTCTCTTTTTCCGGAAAGACTATTGTGAAAAAAAATTGTCATTCAAGGCCAAACAATTAAACGGGTGGATAGGGGCAAGACGAGGCTGTGGGCGGAGTTTTTACGTTAATTATTGTGCCACGCTGGGACAATATTGCGCCCTGACAGCACAATATATTGCGCCGCAAAATGTTGGGAATTTTTTGTCCTTTGATTTCATTGCCTTATCCGGTATAGTTTTCGGGTAACGGACCTTTGATTGGCGCTGGTCTAACCCAATGCCTATGTAAAGTCCAGCGGCTCGCGGGCGCTTACCTTCCCAACAGTTGCGAATGTGTAATCGCTTTTAACGATAGGACAGGCCCATGAATGCCATTGCCTACGATAGTGAGTCTTGCGCTCAAGATGAAGAAGATCAAATCCTGCAAACACGCCCCTGCCGTGCCCAAGCCGAACAGGCCGTCCGCACCTTGATCGCCTGGGCTGGGGATGACCCAACTCGCGAAGGTTTGCTGGATACGCCCAAGCGGGTCGCGAAAGCCTTTGAAGAATGGTTCAGCGGTTATGCCGAAGAACCGGAAACTCTGCTCGCCCGCACGTTCGAGGAAGTTGACGGCTATAATGATATTGTCTTGTTGCGCGATATCAGGCTTGAGAGCATGTGCGAGCATCACATGGCCCCGATCATGGGCAAGGTCCATATCGCCTATCTGCCCGATGGTAAGGTGGTTGGCATTTCTAAACTGGCGCGACTGGTCGATGCCTATGCTAAAAGATTGCAAATTCAGGAAAAATTAACGTCTCAAATTGCCTCCACCTTGCAGGATGGGCTGGCCGCACGCGGCGTCGCGGTGATGATTGAAGCCGAACATCATTGCATGTCCACCAGAGGGGTTCATAAGCATGGGGTCGATACGGTTACCACCCGCTTTACCGGCCAATTTGACACGGACCCGGCTATGCAGCAGCGGTTTTTTCAATTGCTGCGGCGGGACGCGTAAAGAAATTTTTAAAGCTTGGCTGAACGCACACACAGACCTTAACAGGCTGTGAATAGCCTCAATTTATCGTTCCATCTTTAGCGAAAATTTACCCCCTTGGGCTATGGATTACGCACAAAATAATTCTGAGTGAAGTCTGCCTTCACGTTAGGGGAAAGAAATGTCTGAGCCGCTTACACCTGAAGAAATTGCTTCAAAAGAAACCGTTCAATTGGAAGCCCAGTTTTGGCGTTCGCCTTTTGCTGTGGCCGCGGCCATCGTTTTATCCACACAAAGTGCCCTATTGGCATTTTCTATGATTACAGGCCAACCGACCAATGTCTTTGTTGGATTGCCCTTTGTTTTTGTCGGCATGATGTTGCTGGTTGTGGGCATTTGGCCGCGTTGGAACTATCTTCGGGTCGATGAAAAAGGCCTAGAGCAACATGCCGGTCTCACCGGTTTGCAAAAAGACTGGAAGAAGGTGCAAAATATTCGCATCTATAATGGTTGGGTAGAGATTCGCCATGTGGATGGTTCAAAACCCGGTGAAAAGAAAGTGCGCACCGCGCGGCTTCTTAATCGCTATGGCCTGTCTTCTGATGCGTTTGGCGACATGATTGAGCTGCGGTGGCGCAAAGCCCGCGGCTTGGAAATGTAATCCAACTCATCTCAAGATTATTCAATTAAACCGCTTTTGGGTGGCAGGGTGAAGCGAACAATCCCGTCGCTAACCTGCAATCTATCATTCATCCCCCCCATCAGAAAATAATCCTCATCATGCTTGAGAAGGCCGCGATGATCCATAACCCCTAAAGGGGGTAGGTCAAATGTGACCCAGCCCTCTGTCGCCAAATCATAGGCAAAGACCCCGCCGACGGGATGCGAAGGCACCCCATCATAGCCAATACCATCAAAATTATAGGGGTTATCAGTGCCCCCGGCAAAAATGATCTGCTCCCGGATGGCATCCCCCATGACCCCCGGACGATAGAGGGCCGGCCCCGGATGGGCCGGTAATGAGCGCCATGCAATGATGGTTGGGTCTTGTTCATCTATGATGCCTTGCCATACATCCGACACGATCCCAAATTGGCGGCGACCATTTTTGTGGCCAATAACCGCAACCCCATCAGCGATGATAAATCGGTTGCCGACAATGCCACCCCCATGGCCAAAAACCGGTATGCCCGGAAAATCTGTAGCCCGTGACCAGCGGTTTATTTTGGCATCATAGAGCTGAACCCGTTTGACATTGCCCTTATCATGCCAACCGGAAACCAGATAGATATAGCGGTCCTGATAGGCCAAGGCGACAGCATCATCGACCGGAACCGGCATGGGGGCCCGCAACAGCCATTGGCCTGTTTGTGGGTCAAACATCAAGACATCTCGGGTTGAAACTTCGCTGCCATCTGCAGCAACGCTATAGCCTCCGAAGAGATAGATTTTCTGCCCGAGGCGAACCGCCACGCTCGCAAGACGGCCCTCGGCAACAGGCACATCCGGCAATTGGTGACAAAGCCGCGCCTTGATTGGGCAGGCAAAGGCATGATGATTGACTGAAGTCCAATCTTTAGCCGACCCCAAACCGTTAAACCCGTAAAGGGTTGGCCCTTGCGGGCCGTCTCCTAACGCTACGGCCATATTGGTTTGGGGATGGGGAAGCGCAAAGGTTTGTCTGTTTTGTGATCCGGCTGTGGTGAGGGCGCAACCGGTTAGCCATAGCAAACTCATCCCCCATATTATGGTTCTATAATATTTCACCCTATAATATTTCACCCCGCCACCATCCTTTGCCCCCCAATCTTTTGCCATAGGGGTTCAATATAGTGTACCCGCCTCATTGCGTCGAGGCGAAGCCTCTGCCATGAGTGAGCTTTTATGATCAAGACAATTGGCGGGCCGTGACCGAAAACCAATCCAACATTTCATATAAGCGCGTGATTCAATTGGCCTGGCCTGCGAGCATCGCGGCGCTGGTAACGCCGGTTTTAGGATTGGTGGATTCGGCCGCCTTAGGGCTTTCGGCTCGCCCCCTTGATATTGGGGCTATTGGTCTAGCGGGCTCTATCTATTCTTTGCTCTATTGGGCTTTTGGGTTCTTGCGCATGTCTACGGCTGGGCTCACCGCCCAAGCCCATGGGGCGCAAGACCCGGTGCGAGTGCGCAAAATTCTCGGCCAATCAACCCTTTTCGGGTTTTTAATCGGTCTTGGATTATTGATATTATCATGGCCGATTATTGAAGGCCTGTTTTGGATTTTCACAATCGACAGCGCCATCTCTCAACAAACCGAACAGGCCGCCCGCACCTATCTATATTTACGCCTATGGGCAGCCCCCTTTTCAATTGCGTGCTTTGGTCTTTTTGGTTGGCTCACCGCATTGGGGCGCACTGGCTTATTATTGCTCATTGTCTTTCTTATGACCCTGCTCAACGGGATATTGGATATTGTTTTCGTGGTGCAGTTTCATCTTGGGGCCAAGGGGGTTGCGCTGGGTACTTTGATCGCAGAGACCCTTGGGTTTTTTGGAGCCTGTGCCGCTGTGTTGTTCGTTCTCCATCAGCAAGGTGGTATCAAAGCCCATTGGCCTTGGCGGGCTTTGACGCATCCGGAGCAATATCGCGCCCTCATCGCTGTTAATGGGGATGTGTTTTTGCGCTCTGCTTTATTGTCGGCCAGCTTTGCCTATTTTATTCAGCGTGGCAGCCTGTTTGGCGATGTCACCCTGGCTGCCAATCAGGTTTTGCTGCAATTGGTTTTGGTCACCGGGTTGGCCCTTGATGGGGCCGCCATTGCCGCTGAAACTTTAGTGGGCCAGGCGATTGGCAATCGTGACCCAATTTTGCGCCGCAAATTATATGCGATCGCCGTGCGGCGCACATCTATCGTGGCCGGGGTTGGGGCCATTTTGTTTACCCTGCTATTTGCTGTGGCGGGGGGACCGCTGGTGCGACTGATCGCCCACGACCCGCAAATCACGCGAATGGCCATGGCCATGATCGGTTGGGCGATTATTTCTCCGTTGATTGTGGTCACCTGTTTTCAACTGGACGGTATTTTTATTGGCGCCACCCGCTTTCGGGCCATGCGCAATTCCATGCTCATCTCGTCGATCTTTTTCATTATTTTGGCGGCTTTGCTTATCCCGCCTTTGGGTAATCATGGGCTTTGGCTAAGCTTTTGGACTTTCATGCTGATGCGGGCCGTGACCATGGGGTGGCAATTTCCAACTATTGGCCGTGATTTACGG
>JALWRV010000274.1 GCA_027080545.1 Parvularculaceae bacterium | reverse complement strand
CACCAGCCCGGTATTCACCGTTTCCCAGGAACAGATCAAACTGTCCAACTCGGTCAATATCGAAAACCTGCTGAATGAATTGCCGCAGGTTATCCCGGGCGCCAACTCAACATCGAACAACCCGTCCCTTGATGGCCGGGCGACGATTGACCTGCGTGGTCTTGGACCGGGCCGGACCCTGGTTCTTGTAGACGGCCACCGCGTTGTCCCTGCGTCCAACGATAATATCATTGACTTGAACATGATCCCGACCAGCCTGATCAAAAAGGTTGAAGTTGTGACCGGCGGTACATCTGCTGTGTACGGGTCTGACGCCATTGGCGGTGTTGTGAACTTTATCATGCGTGATGACTTTGACGGCGTGCAGGTTGATGGTCTTGGCGGTATTTCCGACAAGGGTGATGCCTCTTACGCTGGCTTCAATGTCACCACCGGCGGCAAATTTGCCAATGACAAGGGCAGCGCATCTTTGTATGCGTCTTACTTCAAGCGCGAAAAGCTTCTGGCTTCCGAGCGTGATTTTGCCGCCAATCAGGGCCCTTATGGTGTCTCTTCGGCGGTTGAAGAAGGCCGGATCAATGGCAGCAGCACCAATCCTTATGACCTGGCCGCTTACAACGCCGCCGGGTTTACTGATTTGTGCGCCTCGGGCAGCACGGGCGGTGTGTGTAATGACACTGATGGTTCCGGTGGTTTGAGTGATGGTGATTTCATCATCGGCCCGTCGCAAAATATCATGTTTAATACCGATGGGACCATTCAAGGTCCGGCGGGTCGTTACAACTATGCACCTGTCAACAATATCATCCTGCCGCAAACGCGGGTGATTACCCGTGGCCATGTTGATTATGCGCTTTCCGAGCACATGAACTTCAACATGACGGCCTTGTTCTCGGATAACCGTATCAAGCAACAACTGGCCCCAACGCCGGTTTTTGACCTGCCGTATACGCCCGGTAGCAACCCTGCCGCTGAATCACCTGAGTTTGCTGCTCTTCTGGCTTCGCGCGCAGACCCGACTGCACCTGTGCTGGTTCGCCGTCGGATGACCGAAATTGGCAATCGTATTGCTGATATTGATCGTAAGATCTATCAAATCGAGTTCGGTGTGAATGGTGATTTTGACGTTCTGGGCAATAACTGGGTCTATGATGTCTATTATGCCTACAACCGGGTCGATACCAACGAGCAAGACTTCAATAACGTTTCTGAAAAACGCTTCAAAGACGCTATTGGCGGGTGCCCAACCGGTTCCGATGTTGGCTGTGTTGCTGCCAATATCTTTGGTAAAGGCAATATCAGCAAGGCTGCTGCGGACTTTATCCGCCTGCGGACCGCAACTGATCTGTCGTTCGAACGTAATGTCGTCGCCGGTTATGTAGCTGGTGATTTTGGTGATACTTTCCAGATTGCCAATGCGGGCCCAATCGGCTTCTCCGCCGGTTTTGAATTCCGTGACGATGCATCTGTCTTCGACGTTTCTGATGCGCAAAGAACCGGTAATATCCAGGGCTTTAACGCCATTAACGGTATTGCCGGTAAAGACCAGGTTTGGGAGCTTTATGGCGAAACTTCTGTTCCGCTTATCAATTCCGATATGATCGGCATGAAGTCTTTGAACCTCGAAGCTGGCTATCGCTATTCTGATTATGATAGCATCGGCGGCATCAGTGCCTGGAAAGTCGGTGGTGACTGGGTGCCGATTGATGGCATGCGGATCCGCGCCATGTTCAACCGCGCTGTCCGCGCCCCGAACATTTTCGAACGTTTCCGGGCTGGTGACCAGAACTTCCCGTCTTTCAGTGATCCGTGTAATACGCGGGCTTCATCTGATCCTGCGAGTGCGCCGATTACACTTGATGCGGCGACTTTGGCAGAGTGCGCCCGTCAGGCCGGTTTCACACCGGCTCAAGCGGCGGTTGTTTATGCTCCGGGTGTGTTCTTCCAAAGCGATACGCAGACTGAATCGCGTGCGGTTGGTAACCCGAACCTGAAGCAGGAAAGCTCTGATACCTTCACCCTTGGTGTGGTTTATCAACCAAACTTCGTGCCGGGTCTGTCCTTCTCTGTCGATTATTTCGACTATAAGGTCTCGGACTTTGTGGGCACTGTTGGTGTTGGTACGATTTTGGCCAACTGCTTTGGTGATCCGACGAATCCGGCAAACCAAGCCAACTTCTGCTCGAAGATCACGCGTGATCCGACAAATGGTGAAGTTGATGTCATCGACACCACGATTGATAACCTGGATACCGTGAAAACATCGGGTATTGACTTCAACCTAGTTTACCAGGCTGATTTTGATGACCTCGGTCCTCTTGGCATAATTCCTGGTTCGTTCAGCAATAATACGCTGGTCACTTGGGTCGACAAGTTCACGGTCAATGGCAGTGATTCTGTTGGCGAAATTGGTGGCTTTGGTGGTTCACCGGAATGGAAGGTCTCCAATAACCTGACATGGCGTCCGATCCCTGAGCTGTCCCTGAACTGGGAAGCCAACTGGGTTGACAGCATGGTTGTACCGCCCCTGTTCGGTGGTTTCTTCAAATCGTTCTTTAATGAGCCTAACAAGACGCCATCCTACCTGACCAATGACTTTGGCTTTAGCTATCAGGTTAATGACAGCTTCTCAGTCTATGGTGGTGTGGATAACGCCTTCAACAAGAAAGCCCCGAATTCAAACACATTCCCAGCGTTTGAATTCCTGAGTGGTGCTCAATCAGGGACCTTCCCGTCGATCTACGACGTTATCGGTCGCTTCTGGCGCATTGGGTTCTCCAAGAACTTCTAATCGCCATTGGAATTATCCGGGAGGGGCTTTGTCTCTCCCGGAATTTTCCGGCACTAAATTTGAAACGGCAGGCTTCACGGCCTGCCGTTTTTTTGTGGGGTATTGCTGATGAAAGGATTTTATCTTTCACTCTTCGACGTCGCTCTTAGGTGAGGAGGCGCGGAGCGGCATCGCCCCCCTAACACGTCATACCGGTAAAAACCGGAATCCAGAGCGGTGTTGAAACTGGCAAGACGGCGCGTGTCGCCACCTGTCTGGATACCGATTTTCATCGGTATGATGGCGCGTGTCATACCTGAAAAACCATTGGTTTTATCCGGTATCCATAGGGCGTCTCATCCTTGAAAAAACCATGCCCTAATATACCACGACCGAGCGAATGCTCTTGCCTTCATGCATCAGATCAAAGGCGGTGTTGATCTTTTCAAGCGGTATTTTGTGGGTGATCAAATCGTCAATATTGATCCGCCCGTCCATATACATATCAACGATCTTGGGCACATCAGTGCGCCCTCTGGCCCCGCCAAAGGCGGTGCCGTGCCATGAGCGCCCGGTGACCAGTTGAAACGGCCGGGTGGCAATTTCCTGCCCCGCCCCGGCAACACCGATGATATAGCTTTGCCCCCAGCCTTTGTGGGTGCATTCCAACGCCGCGCGCATGACGTTAACATTGCCAATACATTCAAAGGAATAGTCCGCGCCGCCGCCGGTCAATTGCACCAGATGATCGACCAGATCGCCACTAATATCGTTCGGGTTGACAAAATCCGTCATGCCAAACTTTTGCGCCATGGCGCGCTTTGCCGGATTGGTATCAACGCCGATAATTTGCCGTGCGCCGACCAGTTTTGCGCCCTGCACAACGTTCAGGCCGATGCCGCCAAGGCCAAACACCACAACGGAAGTATTTGGCTCAACCTTGGCGGTAAACATCACCGCGCCAAGGCCGGTGGTCACGCCGCAGCCGATATAGCAAATTTTGTCAAACGGCGCGTCTTTACGCACGTTGGCCAGGGCAATTTCAGGCATAACCGCATGGTTGGCGAAGGTCGAACAGCCCATATAATGAAAAAGCGGTTTGCCCTTGTAAGAGAGCCGCGATGTGCCATCAGGCATCAGGCCTGCGCCTTGCGTTTCGCGAATCGCCTGGCACAAATTTGTCCTGGGGTGCAGGCAATAATCGCATTGCCGGCATTCAGGGGTGTAGAGCGGAATAACATGGTCACCGGGGCTAAGCGAGGTCACGCCGGGGCCGCATTCAAGCACAATCCCGGCTCCTTCATGGCCAAGAACGGAAGGAAACAACCCTTCAGGATCATTACCTGACAAGGTGAAGGCATCGGTGTGGCAAATGCCGGTGGCCTTGATCTCGATCAGAACCTCACCGGCCTTGGGGCCGCCCAGGTCAATCTCGTCAACGATCAGGGGCTTGCCAGGCTCCAAAGCAATCGCAGCGCGTGTTTTCATGATATTATCCTCTTTATATTCACGTCCTAATCCAGCCCCATCCGGCTCCATTTTTCGGTTACGGCGGCGATGATATCGCCATCCATTTCGATTTTTTTACCCCATTCACGCACTGTTTCGCCGGGCCATTTATTGGTCGCATCCAGTCCCATTTTCGAACCAAGACCGGAGACCGGCGAGGCAAAATCGAGATAATCAATCGGTGTGTTTTCGACGCTGACGCAATCGCGCGCCGGGTCCATGCGCGTGGTGAT
>JALWRV010000273.1 GCA_027080545.1 Parvularculaceae bacterium | reverse complement strand
ACATGGGGATGTCGGAGACCTCTTTGAAAAAGAACAACAAAGACGCATAGACAAAATTGATCACTGTGGCCGAGCGAATATCATCTACCGAGGTTTTCGACTGGAGGATTTTTTGCACAGGCCCGCCGCGATTCCAAAAAGTGTACGCGAGTAAGGCGGTTATGACGGCCAAGGCGCCGATCCCTTCAGCAGCGCTCAGTTGGCGGGGCAGAAAGACAAAGATATTGGCAAAATCTTGCATCAACCACACACCCCATAGATAGGCCGTGGTCAACCATTGCAAAATCACCCAATAAACCACCCGCCCGCTGGAGACATTCGACGCCACCAGATAGAGGGTGGCAAATAGGATAAGGCCGATGATGGCCGAAAGGCTGATCGAACCAAGGGCGCCAATTCCCACATTCAAATGCAAATCACTTGGTAAAATCCAATAACAGCCCGCCCCTAAAATCGCCGCCACAAAGGCGGATAAGCCCCCCCCCAAAAGATGATTGTTAAAACGGATCACCGCCATGGTGGCGATCAGATCAACCACAAAACCCAGCACCGGTAAGGCCAAGGCCGTGTTGATGCTGTAGGCGACCGGATCAAGATTAAATGCCTCGGTAATCATCGGCGGCAAATAATATATCCCCGCCCCGATAACAGCCCCCATAATGGTAGCCAAGCCCCACGGGGCGCGATCACCCGGGGCATGTTTTCGGAAATATTTTTCCAGCGTGTTGGTGAGTAACAGATAGAGCAAACCGCCGACCATAAAGGCGAGGGCATAACCAAGCAGGGATTTTTGCAACATCGACGACAGGCCGCCAATGGTGGCAAAAATTGTCAGAACCATGAAGGAGGTGGAAACCGGAATGCCTAGTCGGGTCAAAAGCAATAACGCCAAGGGCGGCAACGTGTGATACCATTGCGGCTCGAACACCGGATATTTTTTTACATTGGCCAGACGCCCCCATGAGGGATCACCCTCATTCACCACCCAACCATAGGTAAAAACCAGAATAAGAATGGTGGCGGAAAAAAGAAACAGCCAAAACCAATGCAAGCGCTGGTTAGAATTTATAAAGGCCCCAAGAGTTTGCAGGGAATCATTGCCAACCACCGCATAGGCCGCAAAAACAAAACCGAGCATCGCCCACATGGAAACATCAAAACCCATAACCAAACCCCTGTTCAAACCATGGTAAAATTTTGTGAACACCAACCCTTGGGTCGGGCTCTTAAATCGCCCATACAGAGGTGCAATGAAACTTTTGTGACAGCTTGCGCACTGTGTGCTTATAGGTTCTGGTTTTTTTTGAAAATGTTGTAGACAGGAATCGAACAGGCAGAATTGTGAACCTTACATGACAAAAATCGGTATTTTGTTGGTTAATCTCGGCACCCCCAATGCCCCGACAGCGCAAGCGGTGCGCCCCTATTTGGCGGAATTTCTATCGGATCGGCGGGTGGTGGATTTACCGCGTCTTTTCTGGTTGCCGCTTCTTTATGGTTTGGTGCTGCCTTTTCGCGTCGGCAAAAGCGCGGCCAACTATGCCACAATCTGGCGCCATCAATCCAATGAAAGCCCGCTGCGCTTTTACACCCGTCAGCAGTGCCAAAAACTGGCGGCGCGCCTGCAAGGCGAAGATATTTTTGTGGACTGGGCCATGCGCTATGGGGAGCCAAGCGTGCTGGAGAAATTGCGCGAACTGCGCCAGCAGGACTGCAAAAAAATCCTGATCCTGCCCCTCTACCCCCAATATTCCACCACCACCAGCCTGAGTGTCGAAGACGCAACCATGAAGGCCCTTAAAGCCCTTGCCTGGAAACCGGAAATCCGCTTTGTCCAACCTTTCTATCAGGACCCCGCCTATATCACCGCCCTTGCCGCCATCACCAAAGCCCATCTTGCAAGAAAAGACACACAGCCAGAACAGATCATCATCTCTTTTCACGGCATCCCCGAACGCCTCGTCCATAAGGGTGATCCTTATGCGGATCATTGCCAAGCCACCGCCAGCGCCTTGCGCGATGCCATGGGCTGGAGCGAGAGTTTCGCGCCTTTGGCCTATCAATCAAAATTTGGCCGCGCAAAATGGCTGGAGCCCTCAACCGAAGATATGGTTATCAAAGCCGCCAGCGAAGGCAAAAAAAACATCGCCATCATCACCCCGGCCTTTGTCTCCGATTGCATTGAAACCCTGGAAGAAGTGGCCATCGGCCTGAGCGAGGTTTTCAAAGAAAATGATGGCGAAAACCTAACCCTCATCCCCTGTTTGAATGACAGCGCAGAGATGATCGCCCTTTTGGAAAACCTCATTAAACAAGATTGCAGCGATTGGCTAAAAAATTGATACGAAGATCATTTCATAACTTCTTCTGCTAGTCCATCGAACAAACCTCGAATAAAGCTGAGAATCTCTTCATCATTTTTTAGCAGGTTTCTTACCTCTCTTTCATAGGGTGTGATGCCGTCAAAACCAAGGCACTTTGCGATTGCACGCCGGGCACCCGATTCCCGAATCGAACATCTTACAATAATACCCTGCCAATCTCCTTGAGAAACCATCTTATCTAAATCGTTTTTTCTCTGCTTCAAAATTGATTCAGCATGATTCTTAATTTCGATATTTCCGCCACTCAGCAATTCATCGTCATTGGGTATCTGGCCAAGAATCAGTTTTCTGTTAATTTTTTTTGAGATATTTTCACTTAATCGCTCTGTATGGTCTGACACAGCTTTTATAGCCGCTTCAATGGCCTTAGAAAACAAACCTTCTTGTTCCTCTCTAGTCTCGCCCTTAGTTTTTGCAATTTTATGAATGACACAAGGGTGAAAGTATAAAGACTCGACTGAGTAATAAGGCAAGGCAAAAACACTCTCTTTTCGTTTTGCAGCCCTTTGCTCTTCATCAAAACCATCACCATCCACAATGCCAAATGCCTGCACCCAATGGAGCCCCTCTCCAGCCCGCATACCAGCAACGCCACGCTCAACTTCTCTACAAGAACCTTTGGGTATGACAGACACAGATGGGAATATTATGTTGTAAAGTAACTTATCTAGGCTACTCTCATCCCCTTCTACAAAAAGAATTTTTTCTCGCGCCCCTAGCAAATAACGCTTCACCTCATCGCTAATAACGCTATCAGGCGGCAATTCATCTGCTTGCCAATATTTCGGATTTTCCCCCTCAAATTCACACGACCTTAACAACAAAGTACGCGCTTTAGAAAACCTCATGGGAAGGTCGCAGTCATGGGTCGATATCACAAATGCACAATCATCTCGAATCCTGAATAACTGCTCTAAAAGTGGCGCGCTGATAGACCTGTGCAGGTGTCTCTCCGGTTCATCTATAATAATGAGAATGTTTTCAGGCGCTGTCAGAATACAGCCCGCAAGCAATAGGGCACTACGCTCACCATCTGACATTCTAGAAACCGGAAAAGGCACGCAACCATTTTTACTAGCTATTAATTGCTGATTATCTTCTAGATCAAACTCGATTGGAAGGTTTACTTCTCGAAATAAAGAATTGATAATCTCAATTGGCGATGGCCACTCTGCGGCCAAGCGTCTTGCCGACTCACCTTCAGCTCCCAGCGCTTTAGTGATAGCTCTGGCGCGTTTGTTTACAGCCTCCACTAAATCAAAAATAATGATGCTTGATCGTTGTTGCGCATAATGATCACGATAACGCGCTTCATCAGTAAAATCTCTCCGTGACATTTGTTGCTCTGTAACTATTTTTTGCGATGGGGGAATTTCAGGAAAATCAGAATTCATCCACATTTGTCGAATGGCAGACACCACCTTCACCCGTCCTTGATTTGCTCCTGCAAAGCGCGCCATCAGGCTCGACTTGCCGGTGCCATTGGCTCCAAGAACAAATAAAAACTCTCCGGCTTTAAGATTTAAAGAATGTTCTTCATCCGCGTCCGTTGGAAATTTAAGATCAAAAGTCATTCTAATTCCCCCGTTGCCTTGCGCGCCATCGCAATAAAATCTTCTATCTCTTTGTCCCTCGTCGCATAGCTCGTCACCAAACGCCGCAAGCACCCCTGCCATAAATCCCCCGGATAGACCCAATCATAAAATTCGCCGCCCGCCGCCCGCAAATGTGTCGCCAGCGCATCATTCATCGCCACAAACACTTCATTGATATCAACATCCTGCTCAATCGTCACAGATGGCAAAGCCTTTAGTCCATCGGCCAGCTTTCGCGCCTGCCCATTGGCCATGCGCGCAAGGTCTAGCCACAAGTCATCTTCCAGAAACCCCACCCATTGCGCAGCCAAAAACCGCGCCTTTGACCATAAATGCCCGGCGCGCTTTTGCCGCCATTCAAATTCATGGGCAAGAGCCTCATCAAAAAACACCACCGCTTCGGCGGCCATGGCACCATTTTTAGTCGCCCCGAAGGACAAAACATCCACCCCGGCGCGCCATGTCATATCCGCCGGCTTGCAGCCAAGGCGCGCTACCGCATTGGAAAAGCGCGCCCCATCCATATGCAAACGCAAA
>JALWRV010000272.1 GCA_027080545.1 Parvularculaceae bacterium | reverse complement strand
CCACTTCTTTTGAATATCAGGAAAGAAACTTATGTTTAATATCACCCGCAAATCTATTGAATGGGCGGGACGCACGCTCACGCTTGAATCCGGCCGCATTGCGCGCCAGGCTGATGGCGCTGTGCTGGCGACCTATGGGGAGACCACCGTTCTGGCCACCGCTGTTGGCCAACGACAATCCAAACCGGGTCAGGACTTCTTCCCCCTGACCGTGAACTATCAGGAAAAATATTACGCCGCAGGGCGCATTCCCGGAGGCTTTTTCAAACGTGAGGGCCGTCCGACAGAAAAAGAAACACTCACATCGCGCTTGATTGACCGGCCAATCCGTCCGCTTTTTGTCAAAGGTTTCAAAAACGAAGTGCAGGTCATCTGCACCGTTATGAGTCACGATCTTGAAAATGATCCGGATGTGGTGGCAATGATTGCCGCGTCGGCAGCCCTGACAATTTCCGGGATGCCATTTCTCGGCCCCATCGCGTGCGCGCGTGTTGGCTATATTGATGGTGAATATGTCATCAACCCCACATGCGATCAAATGGATGAAACCGATCTTGATCTGATTATGGCCGGCACCGCTGATGCGGTGATGATGGTTGAATCAGAAGCCAAAGAACTCTCCGAAGATATTATGCTCGGGGCGGTTATGGCGGGTCACAAAGCGTCTAAACAGGTCATCGATATGATTGTCGATTTTGCTGAAGATTGCGCCAAGGAGCCGTGGGACTATCAACCAGCGGATCATTCCGATGTGGCAGCACAGGTGCGTGCCGAAGCAGAGGCGGGATTGCGCGAAGCCTATCAGGAAAAAGTTAAACAAGACCGCCAAGAAAAAATCTCTGCTGTTAAGGCAGCCGTGATGGAAAAACTATGTCCGGCGGATGCTGAAGACGGGCTTGACCCTGCTGTTGTAGCGGCACAATTTAAAGCCATTGAGGCGGACATTGTACGCAACGCCATTCTTGATACGGGCGAGCGTATTGACGGGCGTGATACAAAAACCGTGCGGCCGATTGTTGCGGAAGTGGGGCTTTTACCCCGCACCCATGGCTCGGCCTTGTTCACCCGTGGCGAGACCCAAGCCATTGTGGTGGCGACCTTAGGTACGGCCGATGATGAGCAGTTCATCGATGGGCTCGAGGGCACATCGAAAGCCAATTTCATGCTGCACTATAATTTCCCCCCCTATTCGGTGGGTGAGACAGGCCGCATGGGCGGCGCGGGGCGTCGTGAAATCGGTCATGGCAAACTTGCATGGCGGGCACTGAAAGCAGTGCTGCCGCAGCCGGAAGATTTTCCTTACACGTTGCGCTTGGTTTCGGAAATTACGGAATCCAACGGCTCCTCGTCCATGGCCACCGTTTGCGGTTCCTCTTTGGCGATGATGGATGCGGGTGTGCCGATTAAGAAAGCGGTTGCCGGTATTGCTATGGGATTGATCCTTGAAGGCGAACGTTTTGCGGTTCTGTCCGATATTTTAGGCGATGAAGATCACCTCGGTGACATGGACTTTAAGGTTGCCGGTACCGAAGATGGGGTGACCTCTTTGCAGATGGACATCAAAATCGCCGGCATTACCGAAGAGATTATGAAAATTGCCCTTGATCAAGCCCATGATGGCCGTAGCCATATTTTGGGTGAGATGAATAAGGCCATGACATCTTCGCGTGATGAGGTGGGTGAATTTGCGCCGCGTATTGAAACCTTCAAAATCGCCACCGATAAAATTCGTGAAGTTATCGGCACGGGCGGTAAGGTGATCCGGGAAATCGTTGAGAAAACCGGCGCCAAGGTCAATATTGAAGATGATGGCACGGTTAAAGTGGCATCCTCCGATAAGGCGCAAATTGAAGAAGCGGTAAACTGGATCAAATCAATCGCCACCGACCCGGAAGTGGGTGAAATTTATCAAGGTAAAGTGGTCAAAACCATGGACTTTGGGGCGTTTGTGAATTTCTTCGGTTCCAAAGACGGCCTTGTGCATATTTCACAACTGGCCGATGAGCGCGTTGCCAAAACCACCGATGTGGTCAATGAGGGCGACGAGGTCTGGGTCAAGCTGATGGGCTTTGATGATCGTGGCAAGGTTCGCCTGTCCATGAAAGTGGTTGATCAGGAAACCGGCAAAGAAAAAGTCAAAGAAGACGCTTAACGCTTCTAGATTTTTTGAAAGACTAAACCTCGCGTTCGGCAAAAACGCGGGGTTTTTTCAATGATATACCATCATCCCCATAGCTTTTATATCTTCAATATCATGAGAAATAATCACATGGGTATTTGGGTGCTGGTCAATATCCACCAGCCATGAACGCAAACGACGGAGTTGAGCATTATTCTCCGGCACTAAAATTTTACTATACAGAAATGGCTTATCCTTTTTCGCCAGCAGATCTTTTTTGCTATTATTCACATCCCCAGCAAAAATATAAAATTCGCTATTTATTTGAGTAAAGAAAAAAGTTGATCCGGGCGTATGCCCACCAGCCTCTATTAAAAACAACCCAGGAAAACCTTGCAGCGCATAGATTTCTCCTCGCTTTCTCATCTCTCCTTTGCTCAAGCAGGAGTTCGCAACCAAGACGGCGGCCTCTTTCGTGTTGAAATTATTTTCTTCGGCCTGTGTGTCTGTTTGAAAAAGTTTTGCGCCATTTCCCCGCGCGGCACAAAAAGAAACCACTCCCTGCCCATGGTCGATATGAAGATGGGTTAAGCCAACGCCAGCCACATCGCGGATATTTTCGCCCATCAATTTGGCAAGGGACCCCTTAATCTCCAACGGCCCACCGCGTCCAAGCCTATCCAATAATTTGGCGAAGGCGTCCGCTTCTTCTTCGTCCATGCCGAGGTCGATGACAAAAAGTCGCCCGTCCGCCCATTCCAATATAAAGCTGTTATGACCAAGCGGTGTTACCGCGCGCATTTGCGTTGAACTGTTCAGATAATAAACCGCAACAGGTCCTTGGCCTTGGTTGGCAAATTTTTGCATCTGTTCGAGTGTGGGTAGGAGCGGGTTGATCTTATCGGTCTGCCAATGGGCTCTAAGAATGACCGCTAGTAAAAACAATCCTGCCAACCCGACCATTGCCCCAATCAGCTTTAAACTAAAAAAAAGAATCCGCATGAAAGATAGAAGATGAAATTTTTCATATTCTGTCAATCGCGCTTCAGGCATAATCAAGTGGTAGGGCGGTGGTGTTTTTTATTTCTTCCATAGAAATGGAAGCGGTGACATCGGAAAAATCAAGCTTCTCAATAAGCCGTCGATAGACCGCATCATAGGCATCAATAGACGGCACAGTGATTTTGATGAGATAATCAATTTCTCCGGCAAGACGATAGGCCTCGGTGATTTCCGGCGTGGTGGAAATGACTTTCCTGAAGGTGGCGATCCAGTCAGCAGCATGGTGGGGGGCCTTCAAAGCCACAAAAAGTGACACGGGCAGGTTTAATTTCCGCGGATCCAACACCGCCACTTGGCGCAGGATAAACCCCTCATCCCATAGCCGCTGCACCCGCCGCCAGCAGGGGGCTGGAGACAGGCCAACCCGCTCTGACAGGGCGGCCATGGAAAGCCGCGCATCCTTTTGCAGGCTGGCGAGAATTTTCTTATCAATTGGGTCAAGCGACATGAATAAATAATGCTTAATAATAGAAAATAAAGCAATATATTTGCTAGAAATAATGAAATAATCGAGAAATCCGCAAGAAAAATGCCTGCAAAAGATGAAATAATGCCTTCTAGAATCACTGTTTAGAGGGATTATGCATCATGAAAACCATTGGGCTTTTGGGGGGCATGTCGTGGGAATCAACCGCGACCTATTATGCGCATATCAACCGGCAAATTCGCGAGAAATGTGGCGGTCTGGCCTCGGCCAGGATAGTGCTGCATTCGTTTAATTTTGAAGATGTGGTGGCGCTGCAAAAGCTGGGTGATTGGGCCGGGGCTGCCACATTGTTGACCGAAGCGGGTAAGGGGCTAGAAAGAGCCGGGGCCGATGTCATTTTAATTTGCACCAATACCATGCACAAGGTTGCCGAGGCGGTCGCCAAGCGCCTTACCGTGCCCCTGCTTCATATTGGTGATGTCACCGGTGCGGCCCTCGCGCAGGCGGGGCGCAAAGCCCCCTTGCTGTTGGCCACCGCTTACACAATGGAGCAAAACTTTATCAAACAGCGCTATGCGGAGAAATTTGGTATTGTTGCGCTTATTCCTGATAAAAAAGATCGCCAATCTGTTCATAATGTGATTTTTGGCGAACTTTGTCAGGGCGTGGTGTGTCCTCAATCCCGCTCAAAATTCATCGAAATAGTTGAAAAAGCAAAGCAGGCCGGGGCCGATAGTGTCATTCTGGGATGTACGGAAATCGGTTTATTGGTGGGCGAGCAAGATCTATGTCTGCCGACCTTCGATACCACGGCCCTACATGCGCAAGCGGCGGTGGCTTTTGCTATGGACGAGATGGACATGACTTTTCGGCAAAGCGCGTAGATTTGATTGGCCGCGCACGGGCTTTTGTCTTAGGCTTGCCCTTATGGAAAAGACACCGCCCCCGCCCGCTACA
>JALWRV010000271.1 GCA_027080545.1 Parvularculaceae bacterium | reverse complement strand
GTCTATGCCATCGGCGATATTCATGGGCGGCGCGACCTTCTCGACCAATTATTAGAAAAAATAGACGCTGACGCTCAGGGCGATTCCTATCAACTCATCTTTCTTGGTGATTATGTCGACCGTGGTCCAGACAGTTGGGGGGTCATCGAACGGCTGGTCTGCTTGCGCCAATCACGCCCCTCTACGATTTTTCTAAAAGGCAATCACGAACAAGCCCTAATAGATTTTATCGCCGACCCGAAAGCCAGCGAGGCGTGGCTTGATTGGGGCGGGTTAGAAACTTTACAAAGCTACGGGGTTGAAAATATTCGAGGCCGATCATTAGAACAGGTTCGCGATCAACTAAGCGAATTAATGCCCGATGCCCATTTTCGTTTTTTACTAGACCTGTCTCTTTCTTACGCGCGGGGGCATTATTTTTTCGTCCATGCCGGCGTCAACCCAACGCGATCCCTGCAGTCCCAACGGGAATCTGACCTGCTCTGGATCAGAGAACCGTTCCTATCCGCAAAAAACGGCTTAAAAACCGACAAAATCATCGTCCATGGGCACACCCCCACGGCACAGCCAGAAGATTTGGGGTGGCGGATCAATATAGACACAGGGGCCTTCGCCTCCGGCATGTTGACAGCCCTTTGCCTGCAAACCACCCAAAGATCATTCATTACCAGCTAACGCCTGAAATAATCTGGAAAAATAATTCTAGCTTTTACTCTCAGCCATAAGCGTCTCGTTGACCGCTACAAGTTGCGGTCGCCGCACAGCCATGAGGACATTGCGCAAGGTTTCAACCGATCCCGGGCCATCTGTAATCGCCAGACATTTACCCAAAGCGGTGGCATAATTTTCTCTGGTCACCACTTCAAATTCAGGGGATAGGAAGACAATCCGCGCCCCAGCGAATATTTCATCCCGCCATGATTCCAATATTTCACGGCGCGCATGGCTTGGGGCAATATAAAGATCAGGAATTGCCGCCCGCGATTCACTTTCGCAAATCACTTCTATATCCCCGATTGGGCCAACCCGATGATTGTCAACCACCGCTGATACAACTTCCTGATCCAACGCATAATAGGATAATAATTTTTGCATCCGCTCATCAGCACCGAGAATATGGGCATGCTCCCCATAATTTTTCATTTCACGAATTAAACTTTCAAGTTGCTGGCGGTTGGCATTTACCCGGTGTATCATCGCTTGATAGGGTTGGCGTGATACCAAATACAGACTTGCTTCCTCATCCCAAAGGCGCGCCAGCTGATCGAGCCATGGCACAAAGTCAAAACCCTCATAATCTTGATGGCAAAAGAATACACGCAAACTACCCCCAGCGGTTTCGCTCATCGCCCCGCGCACAATTTTCAACCCTGTGGCATTCGCCAAGCGCTCCAACACACTTAAACTATAAATGGCATTCGCCTGATGGTGAAACTGCTCTATCGCATTGCGCATGAGCGCCAATGATAAATAGGGTGTCTCCAAAACAAACACGCCATCATGGGCAAGCAGGAACGCCACCCCCTCAAACCAGCTCCGGGCATCATCGCTTTTTGCAAATTGATCTACGCAAGTGATGACATCAAACCCGCCGGCCCCTACTTTCATCTTCAAGCGCCGCACTAAATTTTTCGACGGAAACCGCCCGCTCATGACCTCGTCATTGAGGCTTGCATTGGGTGTTTCTGCCGTGCCATGGGTTTCAATCCAGCGAGGAAATTGGCTCAACAGAGAGCCATCCCCACACTCGATTTGCAAGGCATGACCATCACGGGTGGAGAGCATTTCCATTACTTCCGAGACCAGGGAACGTTGGCGATGTTTTTCTATTTGCGTTGTCGGAGCTGGCGCTTGCGCCTTGGCTTGGCTCCGATGCTGCCGTTGCACCAATCCACAGGCATTGATATCTTTGCTCGGATCACACAATACATAGCCATCCTCCCCTTCCAGCTTGAGAATAGGGGTTAAAGCCTGCGCGCCACAGGCACGACAATTTGTCCGGTTTTCCAATTTCATTATGCACCTGTCATCTATTTTATTTTTAAACAGATGACCCCAACAGCGTTAAGGTGCCGTAAAATCCGCGCACAAAGCTCTGAGAAATAAAATATTTTTTGTAAGCAAAACGTAAAGGACGCCCCTTTCGTTAAACCCTCATCAACGCACCTGAACAGATCAATAATTTTAGGCCTTGTATATTAGGCCCTGTTTTCTAGACCTTGGTAGCCAGGCGTGCTTTCTTCTGGGTATACATGGCCGCATCTGCCGCCTGCAAGGCTTCTTCCACATCCTGCCCTTTTAAGATGGGGAACACACCCCATGAGACAGACACGCGAATATCCACCCCATTGAAGGTCAGCGGCTTGGCGGTAATGATCGCCGCCATGCGTTGCATTTTTCGCTGGGCTTCGCGTGTGGTTGCATGGGTCAACACAATGCCAAATTCATCACCCCCAAGCCGTGCAACAGCATCTGTTTGGCGCACATGGGTGGCGAATGTTTCGCCAAGATATTTCAGCACCGCATCGCCAGCTGCATGACCTTTTTCGTCATTGATTTTTTTCAACCCATTAAGGTCAATATAAATAAGGCTGGCAGAAAAATCATAGCGCTCCACCGCCGACATCACCCGGCTTAACTCCCGCACAAAGGCACGGCGGTTCATAATCTCGATCAACGGATCCTGATCTGCAAGATCGGTCAATTCCTCAACCCGGCGACGGGCCTTGGCTAATTCTTCGCGTAATCGGCGCACCTCATGTTCCAGTGCGGTAATCTTGGCCTGCACCTCCGGCGATTGGTCATGCCGGTTGGCTTCGATGATCGCTTCCGCATTTTCTTGCGAGCGCCGTAATTTCTTAATATTTTCTTCCAATTCTTCCATTCCAGCCCCCAGCTGTCATTTTCTGCCCTATGGGGCCACTATCTCAGGCAAGTGCTGAAAAAGTGCTAAATCGGCACATGCAATTTAATCTGCATTGCAACAAAGCTGGCAATTTTTGCGAAACCCGTCTCAAAAACCCCTATGCCTCAACCCCCAGCGCGGTTGAGATGCTTAAAAATTCTGCTATAGAGGCGCTCCACCCCGCATTCTAGCGCGGATTCAACCGGATGAGGGTTCCGATGACCGACAGCACCACCCCCCCCAAAAATCCCGCTATTGGCCTTATTATGGGCAGTCAAAGCGACTGGGAGACCATGTGCCACGCGGCCGAAACCTTAAAAGAGCTAGGGGTAACCTTCGAGCAGAAAATTATTTCCGCCCACCGCACGCCCGAGCGTCTCTACGAATATGCCAAAAGCGCACGAACCCGAAACCTGAAAGTCATTATCGCTGGGGCCGGTGGGGCTGCCCACCTGCCCGGCATGTGTGCTGCGCTCACCCCTGTCCCCGTTTTAGGGGTACCGGTGCAGTCAAAAAGCCTAAACGGCATGGATTCACTCCTCTCTATTGCACAAATGCCCGCGGGCATCCCCGTCGGCACTTTGGCGATTGGTCGCGCTGGCGCCATAAATGCCGCTCTTTTGGCCACAGCCATCCTTGCCAACCATGACGCCAGCCTCGCACAGCGCCTGGATGAGTGGCGCAAACGCCAAAGTGCAGCGGTGCGCTCTGCACCGGAGGGTTAATCCATGACAGCGCACCCACTTCCCCCGGGCGCTACCATCGGTATTTTAGGCGGCGGTCAACTTGCCCGCATGCTCTCGAGCGCTGCCACCAAGCTTGGCTTTACAATTGCTATTCTTGATCCGGACGAGCATTGCCCCGCCCGCAGCCTATGCCGATATTTTATTCACGCCAACTATGATGATGCACAAGCGCTCTCGCGCCTTGCTGAACTTTGTCCTGTGATCACCTATGAATTTGAGAATGTGCCAATGGGCGCTACGCACCAACTTAGCGAAACCGGCACTGCCATTTTTCCCCCACCCAAAGCCTTAGCCATAGCTCAAGACCGCTTACTCGAAAAACAATTTTTACATGGTCTCGGCCTTCCAACCACACGCTTTTTCGACATCACAGATCAACAAAGCCTTGAGCAAGCGATGACCACGCTAAACGGTCCGGCAATCTTGAAAACACGCCAATTCGGCTATGATGGCAAAGGGCAAGTGCGTTTAAACAGCCCAGAAGACAGCGCAAAAGCATGGTCTGAAATCGGCACCACCCCATCCCTACTAGAAGCCCGGGTCAATTTTGCTTTCGAATTATCCGTAATTGCGGTGCGAGATAGTTTAGGCCAAATCGCCACCTATCAACCTGCACAAAATATCCATGAAGATGGGATTTTGCGACGTTCTATCGTCCCCTGTCCAGCCCATCCCTCCTTGATAAATGAAGCCCGTACGATGGCACGCACACTCATTCAAGCGTTGGATTATGTTGGGGTTCTGGGATTGGAATTATTTGCCATCAAGGACAATGGCGCAGACACGAGCCGGTTGAAGGTCAATGAATTTGCCCCGCGTGTGCATAATTCCGGCCATTGGACACAAGAGGCCTGCGCCCATAGCCAATTTGAAAACCATATTCGCGCCGTCGTCGGCTGGCCCCTTACCAGCACGAAGCGCCAC
>JALWRV010000270.1 GCA_027080545.1 Parvularculaceae bacterium | reverse complement strand
GCCAAAGCCGCATTAGGGGCGGCTGAATGTCGGGCGATATTGCGCGAAACCGAACTTCAGGCAGCGCTCACCTATTATGATTTACTGGCTGCGCAACAGCTTGCTGAACTGGCAGACCAATCGGCCACCTTGGCGCAATCCCTAGCCGATATTGTGGCCAAGCGGGTTGCGGCCGGGGCCGCTGCCCCCCCAGAACTTGCCCGAGCCAAGGCCGAAGCCGCCAGCTTGAAAGCAGTTGCCTTGGGCGCACGCGCAGAGGTTAGCGCCAGGCGGTATGATTTGGCGGCCCTATGGGGGGAGGCCGAGCCAATGTTCGGCAAAGCGGTTATCGAAAGCGCCCAGAACTATTCTGGTGAGCAAATCGCTATTGGAACAATTGAGGCCCATCCCAGCCTGACCGTGGCCAAAGCCAGCACCACCGCCCGACAGGCGGAATTAAAAGCGGCCCGCGCGGCGATGATGCCGGATGTGAGCGTTAGTGCGGCAATGCGTCAGTTTGAACAGACCGGCGATAATGCGTTTGTGGTTGGGGTGAGCCTGCCCATTCCCTTATTCGACAGGAATCGCGATGGAAGTCGGGCGGCAAAATATCGCACGCAGGCCCAAACACTCGACAAGCAAGCCGTCGAAGCTAGGCTTCGGGCTCGCCAACAGGCGGTGGTTGCTCAGGTTAAAGCCTCGCAAGCACGTCTCACCATATTGCAAAGCGATGCGCTACCTGCCGCGCGCGCGGCCTATGATGCATCGGTCAAAGGCTATGCTGCTGGGCGCTATAACCTGACCACCACCCTCGATGCCCGCAAGGGTTTGATCGATGCAGGTGTCGCCTTGATCAATGCCAAGAGAGATTTCAACGCCGATTTGATTGAACTGAAAAGCCTTATCGGTGTGACCCCATTTGATGGAGAATTTTAAAATGCAAACCCTATTGAGAAATAAAATAATCATAGCGTCCACCAGTGCGCTTTTGTTGCTGTTCCTTTCCGGGTGTGGCGAGGATCAAGCCAAAGGGGCTCAGGTGACCACACTTGATCAGCAATCAACCAGTGCAAGCCATGATGATCATGGCGATGATGACGGCCATGGGGAAGAAAGTGAAAAACACGAAGAGGGTCATAGCGACCATGATGAAGAAGGGGGAGATGTGGTGCGCATGGATGATATGGCGGCAAAGGGGGCTGGTATCAAGCTTTCCCGCGCAGCGGTCGGCCCCATGGGGCAAGTGCTGAAATTGCCCGCCGAGGTGCGTTTTGATGCGGACCGGGTCGCCAATGTTTCGCCCAAGGTCAGCGGTGTTATCGCCAAGCTCTATGTGAGCGAAGGTGATGATGTCTCCCGAGGTGATGCGTTGGCGATGATACGCAGTCGTGAATTGGCCGCGTTGAAAGCTTCTTGGATTAAAGCCAATAGTCGTGAAAAATTGGCCGCACAGGCCTTGGCGCGGGAAGAAAGCCTGTTCGCGGAAAAAATCACATCCGAAGCCGATTTGCAAACAGCCAGAGCCAATCACCAAGCGGCCAAGGCTGAGCGTGATGCGGCAGAAAATGAATTGCACGCGGCAGGCGTCACCCATGCGGCGTTGCAAAAAATTGCCTCCGCCAATGATGGGGATAATGCCAATGCCTATCTCACCGCGCCTATTACGGGCACTGTGGTGCGCCGCACTGTCACGTTGGGCGAAACGGTTTCGGCTGGAGATGCTGGCGCAGCCCCTTTGTTCACCATTGTTGATGACAGTGTGGTGTGGGCTGATATTGCGGTTTATAAACAAGATATCAGTCTCATTCGTGAAGGGGCCCCGGTGGTCCTGAAAACCGATAGCGGTTTGGTATTAGCGCGCTCTACGGTAGCCTTTTTGTTGCCGGTGATAAATGAGACCTCACGCACGGCAACGGCGAGGGTGATTGTCGATAACCCTGATGGGGCTTTGTTGCCGGGGCAATTTATCGTCTCGGAAATAAGTGTTGGATCAACCCAAGATGTTTTGCGCATCCCACAATCTGCTCTGCAATTGGTTGAGGATAAACCATCCGTCTTTGTGCCGGTTGATGATGGGTTTGCCCCTGTGCCGGTATCGGTTGGGCGTAAGTCTGGTGGATATGTCGAAATAAAAGCCGGCCTTGCACCGGGGGACCCTTATGTTCTGGACGGGGCTTTCACCCTTAAAGCGCAATTAGAAAAAGATGCCTTCGGCGATGGCCACGGCCACTAGGATAGATTGATATGATAAATTTTATGCACCGCCTAGCCGGAGGTAAGCTTCTTGCTGCCATCGCGGCTTTCATCATCACCTTTGGTGGTTTGTTTGCGTTCAAATCATTGCCGGTTGATGCTTTTCCTGATGTTACCCCGTCTCTGGTTCAGGTCTTTACAGAAACCGAAGGTTTGGCCCCGGAAGAGGTCGAGCGCTATGTGACCTATCCCATTGAGACAGCCATGTCCGGTTTGCCGAAACTGAAAAAAATGCGTTCGGTTTCCAATTTTGGCCTCTCCGTTGTCAATATTTATTTTGAAGATGGCACAGATGTTTATTTTGCCCGACAGGTCGTGGGCGAAAGATTGGCTGAAGCTCGGGGCAATATTCCTGACGGGTTCGGTGAACCGCAAATGGGCCCCATCTCAACCGGTTTGGGCATTATCCTGTATTTTCGTCTGCAAGATGAAACGGGAAAACGCACATTGGTGGAAATGCGGGAAATCCAGGATTGGATTATCAAATATCAATTACAGACCGTGCCGGGGGTTACCGAGGTTTTGTCCTTGGGCGGGTTTGAAAAACAATATCAAGTTCAACTCGATCCCGATGCGCTGCTGGCTTATGATATTCATATTGAAGATGTGATGAACGCCTTGGAGCGCGGCAATAAAACCGAAGGGGCACAGTTTCTAGAAATCGGTGCCGAACAATATACGGTGCGGGGGGTTGGGCTCGCGCGCAGTGTCAACGATCTTTCTGAAATTGTGGTCAATGTGGATGATGGCCGTCCGGTTCGGGTGCGTGATCTGGGTGAAGTTGTCGTCGGTGGCGGCGTGCGCCAAGGTTTGGCCACGGCCAATGGTCAAGGCGAAGTGGTTGCCGGTTTGGTGCTCAAACTCTACGGGGCCAATACATCGCAGGTTATTGCCGCCGTGCAAAAACGGTTTGCGGAGATTAACCAAAGTTTGCCTGAAGGCGTCAGTGCGGTTCCTTATTATGATCAAGGAACGCTGGTCAATAAAGCGTCGGCAACTGTCACCACCGCCTTGTGGCAAGGGGCGATTTTGGTGGCGATTGTCGTCTTTGTCTTTCTGGGCGGTTGGCGGCCAAGCCTTGTGGTGGTGTTGTCGATACCGTTTTCAGTGGGCTTTGCTTTCATCGCCATGTTGATATTCGGCATCAGTGCCAATCTAATGTCCTTGGGTGGGGTGGCGATTGCTATCGGTATGATGGTCGATGGGGCGATTGTTATTACGGAAAATGTTGACCGTGGTTTGCGTGAAAGTGACGGTAAGCAAGATAAACGACAGATTGTGGCTAAATCCACAGCGGAAATCATCGCGCCTTTAATTGCTGCCGTGGCGGTGGTGATTGTGGTGTTCTTGCCTTTGTTCTCTTTGCAAGGGGTTGAAGGAAAAACCTTCCGGCCTTTGGCGGCTTCGGCGGCCTTGGCGATGACCGGTTCCTTGTTTTATGCAGCCTTGGTCGCCCCGGCGGTGGCCAATATGTTTATGCGTCGGGGGCGGGATAAAAAAACCGCAACCGGAAAGGCGAAAGACAAAGGCGACAGTAATAGCGTAGCCCGGCTGGTCAGTCAGGCCGCAGGGTTTTTTGTGCGCAAAAGACTGGCGGCTATAGGTCTGGCATTGTTGCTCTTATTGGCTGGTGGATTTGCCGGATCGCGTCTCGGTTCGGAATTTACCCCGTCGCTGGAAGAGGGTGATATTTTGTTGCGCTTGACCATGGCCCCGTCAATTTCTTTGACAGAAGCCGCTAAAACAACAACGCGCATCGAAAAAATATTATTGGAGAAATATCCGGAAATAAAATCCATTGTCACCCGTATTGGTCGTGGTGAGGTGGGGGCTCATGCGGACCCCACCAACAGTGCTGAGGCATTCGTTGAATTGCAGCCACGCAAACAATGGCGAAAAGGATTTACCCCGGAAGATTTACGCACAGCCATTTCCAAGGAGTTGGAAAATTTCCCTGGCATTGTTGGCAATGTGGGCCAACCCATCGCCATGTCGGTGGATGAATTGTTGACGGGTACGCGTGCCGAGTTAGCGGTTAAAATATTTGGCCCGGACAGTGCGGTGCTGCTGGAAAGCTCTCAACAGTTACAATCCTTATTGCAGCAAGTGCCGGGGGCAGCAGATGTGCAAGCGGATCAAATTACCGGTGCTCCGCAATTGGTGGTCAGTGTTGATCGCGCTGCTCTTGGTCGTTATGGGTTGAATGTTGAAGATGCCCTTGATGCCTTGCGGGCGTCTGTAGGCGGGGCGGAAGCAGGCGCTTTGTTTGAAGGGGTGCGACAATTTCCGATTGTGGTACGCTTTCACGAAGAAAGCCGCGACACGCCAGAAGCCATTCGCCGCATCGTGCTGGAATCACC
>JALWRV010000269.1 GCA_027080545.1 Parvularculaceae bacterium | reverse complement strand
TCAATGCGCAATATTCTTTTGATGCCGGCCCGTTGATAGCGCTTCATCATATTTTCTGTGCGGGCGCGATCAATCACCGGATACCAGATCAGACTGACCGCTTGGGGGGATTTTTTCCAGGCGCGGGCGACCGCATCGGGGACATCATCATAGTCCGATTTTATCTCGTAAGAAGGATCAATGAGGGTAAGGGAGCGCATACCTTCATAAGGCCCGCGCGGGGGCACCATGCGGCGCACGCCCTTTAACCCATCATCATGGAAAATTTCTATCTGCCCATGATCTTGATTGGCGGTGCGCAGGTTTTTTGCCTCAGTGGAATGCAGCTCGTAAAAAACCGCGCGGTCTTGTGGGCGCAATGCCTGTTTGATGAGAAAGGGAGAGCCCGGATAGCGGGTTAGGCCTTTTCCCCGCTGGACCTTTTGAACCTGACGCAAAAGAGGTTGAAACAGGGTGGGCACCTCCTCTAGGGTCGCTTGTTTTTCCACGAAACCTGCGAGCCGCCCAACGCCGTGGGCATATTCGCCTGTTTTTTGCGCATAGGCATGGCTTAAATCATATAGCCCGCCACCGGCATGGGTGTCCAAGATCAGCAGCGGCGATGGTTTTTTTTGCAGATAGTCAATGACCGTGCACAGCACACTATGTTTGAGCAGGTCGGCAAAATTTCCCGCATGATAGCCGTGACGATAGGAGAGCATGAACTTTGCCTATATTGCCATGCGCCGCCTACCCTTTGGGGCCAGCGTCGCGCACTTCTTGTGAAACATGGGCCTCGAAAATTTTGAAGTTTTCTCGAAACATCGCCGCTAGTTTGGCCGCTTGGGCATCATAGGCTTCAGGGTCTTTCCATGTGTCCCGTGGCGTGAGGATTTTGCTGATGACCCCTTCGGCTTCTACCGGCACATCAAAGTCGAAATTTTCGTCCTTGCGAAAGGTTACATCAAGCAAGGAGCCATCCAGCGCCGCGTTCAACAAGGAACGGGTGACGCGAATGGGCATGCGCTCGCCTTCGCCATAAGGACCGCCGGTCCAGCCCGTATTGACCAACCAACAATTGACCCCATGCTCTTCAATGAGCGTGCCCAATAAATCACCATAAACAGAAGGGTGACGCGGCATGAAAGGCGCGCCGAAACAGGTGGAAAAAGTCGCCACCGGCTCATCGCCCAGCCCTTTTTCGGTGCCCGCCACTTTGGCCGTATAGCCGGAAAGGAAATGATACATGGCTTGGGCCGATGTTAGGCGCGCAATCGGTGGCAATACACCGAACGCATCAGCCGTTAACAGGATGATATTTTTCGGATGGCCCGCCATGCCGCTGGGGCGGGCATTGGGTATATAATGGATGGGATAGGCGCCCCGCGAATTTTCCGCCAAGCTGGCATCATCAAGATCCAACAGACGGGTTTGCGGGTCCATCACCACATTTTCCAAAACGGTAGTAAATTTTTGAGTGGTGGCAAAAATCTCCGGCTCAGCCTGTTCAGAAAGCCGGATCATTTTGGCATAGCAGCCGCCTTCAAAATTAAACAAGCCATCCGGCGACCAACCATGCTCATCATCCCCTATCAATTCGCGATTGGGATCTGCGGAAAGAGTGGTTTTACCGGTACCGGAAAGGCCGAAGAAAATGGCCGCATCTTCGTCGCGCCCGACATTGACCGAACAATGCATGGGCATGATACCGCTTTCCGGCAAATAATAGTTCAGCGCACTAAACACAGATTTCTTGGTCTCGCCCGCATAGGAGGTGCCGCCAATGAGAATGATATGGCGGTCAAAATCGCACGCAATAACGGTCTCAGATCTGGTGCCATGCTTGGCCGGATCCGCACTAAAGCCCGGCAGATTGACGATGGTAAAACCCGCCTGAAAATTGGCCAGCTCTTCTGCGTCAGGGCGACGCAATAGATGACGAATGAACAGGCCGTGCCATGATAATTCGGTTACCACTTGCACGCTGAGGCGATGGCGCGGGTCTGCCCCACCGAACAAATCATGGGCATAAAGCTCTTTGTCTTTCGCATAGGCAATCATGTCAGCATAGAGCGCATCGAAATGAGCTTCGCTCATGGCCGCCGCATTATCCCACCAAATAGTCTGTTCAGAGGCTTTACGACGCACGATAAATTTATCATTGGCCGAACGCCCGGTATGTTTGCCGGTTTTGACCACCAGCGGGCCGCCCTTGGCAATCTCGCCCTCATGACGCTCAATCGCCCGCTGGTAAAGAGCTTCTTCGGTTAGATTGTGATGTATAGTGGCCGCCGTGAAAAAGGGTTCAGCCCCCAGAATCTGTTCCGGCGTTTGTGATTCGAACATCCTATCCTCCCTGAAACCCAACCCATGCGATCAATATGTTGAACAGAGCTAATGCCTTGGACAGATCAACATCTTGAATGATCGGCGTCTTGAATAGATCAGCGGGGCTTTTACGCCACCCCATGCTTGACCGATGACCAGCCCCTTATAGCAATCAGACCGGTTGGTAAAAGCGAAAAACCGAAAAAACTTCGCTATTTTGCCCCCAACCGAAGTCGAGCGCTGGCATCAACCAATATGGCGGTGGATAGGCCAAATAAAAGCAGCCCATTAGTCGCCGTGGCGCTGGTCAAAACCCGCCATTCCAGCGGGGCCAACACATCCCCATAGCCCAAAGTCGTGTAGGTGGCACCAGCAAAATAAAGCGCCTGTTCGAGGTCCGATACGATATCCAGCCATAAATAGGTGCCTGCCCAAATCCAAATAGCCAGAGAATGGGCAAACAGCAACCATACCGACAATAGGGTCAGCCAGATGATATCTTCGGCAAAAGAAAAATGTCCCCGCGTATGGCGCGCGGCCTTGCGCAATACCCCGGCCGCCATGGTGATCATCGTCGCATGAAGCGAAAAAGTAATCGCCATGATCAGCGCTGCAATTAAAAATTGATGGGCTATCATCGCCCTACCTCACGCCTTCTTGGGAGATAATTGTTGAATAGCGACTGGGGTGTTGAATAGCGATGGGGGCGCAACTTTAAGAAAGACTTTATTTGGGCGCCAACACCATGATCATTTGGCGACCTTCCAGTTTCGGCATCGCCTCAACCTTGGCTATATCTTCAAAGTCTGCCTGCACCCGCTGCAAAAGCGCCATACCGCGTTCCTGATGCGCCATTTCGCGACCACGAAAACGCAAGGTAACCTTGACCTTATCCCCGTCTTCAAAGAAACGCTGCATGGCTTTTGTCTTGGTTTGATAATCATGATCGTCAATTTCAGGACGCATCTTGATTTCTTTTACCTCAACAATTTTTTGCTTTTTCTTGGCTTCCGCCTTCTTCTTTTGCTGCTGGTATTTATATTTACCATAGTCGAGAAGTTTGCACACGGGCGGCGACATGTTGGGAGAGACCTCTACCAAATCAAGACCGGCATCAAGCGCCATCTCCATTGCCTGTTCGGTTGAAAGCGGTCCATGACGCTCCCCATCTGCGTCGATTACCAAAACTTCGGGGACACGAATTTGATCATTGATACGCGGACCACTTTGTTTGGGTGGCGTGGCGTTCATCGGTCTGCGGGCGATATTAACTTCTCCTTTTTTAAAAATGTATCGCACTTAAAAATACGACAACAAACTGTATGACAGAAACAAGAGCCACACCGCTTTTATGAGAAACGGCGAGCCTCAGTCCGACTTATGTATAATTGGCATTACCCGCCCAATCAACCATGCAATTGGGCCTCATGGACAGCACGCGGAGACAGCACGCAGATCATGCGGATTGGCGCACTTCATCTTCATCCAGAAGCCCCATGGAGGTCAGCATTGACACCACGGTTTCCGGCTCCAACATCGCCATTTCTTCCGCTGTAAATCGCACCACCTTGCGCCCATAAAGCCCTTCGGCTTCCTGTTCGGCGTCTGGGTGAACTATCACCACGCCGGGGCAATCAACCGACACGATAAGCTGTAATTCTTCGGTCAGGCCGGAGACAAAAAACCGGGCTTCCCGGGCAAGTGCGGCCAATTGGGCCAGATCAGCCTTGTCTGTCAGGTCAACCAAGGCCCGTGCCCCGCCGCGCGGTCCAATTTGCACCATCAGCTGGGTTACTTCATGGCCAAAAGCCTTCATGGCCGCTGAGCCGATCAAAACGGGGGTAACATCCCGCTTGACCAAAGCGCTGGCCACCTCGGCATAATATTCAGCTGGCCAGCGCCAGGCATCGTTCACCGCTGGCACCAACAGCGCATAGGCCCCGGTAATGCCGTACCAAGAAGGGCGCATATTGGCCGCATCTTTTCGCCCATCCAGCGCCCAAGCAAGATCTGGCAAGCGTTGGGGCACCTCAATATCGGCATCGTTTAAGAGTTTGCGCATGGCTGGGCCGGCAAAAGACGGCACCATCACCGTGCCGCGCCCGCGCTTCGAGACCACCCGGTTTGGCCCCACCCAAGGGACCCCGCGAAAGCCTGTCAGGGCCTTGCGTATTTCTAATGATTCCGGTGTGCCGTTTAGATCATAAACCTTGGCATAGCCGATCTTGCGCAATTGCGCATAAAACCCTTTTTTCGCCTGCTTGTCAGGAAATGGCCCCGCCGCCAACACCCGATCAAAAAACGGCGCTCCTTTGGCCAGACGACCCAACTCATGGGAGGTTAAAAGATCGATGGAGGCTTGCGG
>JALWRV010000268.1 GCA_027080545.1 Parvularculaceae bacterium | reverse complement strand
TGCCAATGGCTATGAAACCGCCTATGCCCACCTAAATGGTTTTGCCAAAGGCATCAAAAAAGGCCAGCGCGTGCGCCAAGGGCAAATCATCGCCTATGTGGGCTCTACGGGGCGCTCCACAGGCCCCCACTTACATTATGAAGTGTTGCGCCGGGGCAAACAAATTAACCCGCTAACCCTGAAAGTGGCGGATGGTAAAAAACTAAAAGGCGATGCCTTGCGTGATTTTACCGAGGAGCGCGATTGGATTAACCGCCTGCGCACCGAAGAGGCACGGCTGCAACTCGCCTCCTTGCGGCCTTAGGTTAATATCCTAAACCTCATCACGAGGCTTCATTTCCGCCATCAGCTTTTTGATATATTCATCCACATCAACAGAGCCATCCACTTGGCCTTTTAGCCTTTGGCGAATCTGGTGCGGAAGCTGCGCGGGGTCCGTGTCCCCCAGCGCTTTAGCGGCTTCACGCACCAGCTTTTCCAGCGCCTTATCATCCGGTTTTTTTTGGTTCATCTTATCCTTCCTTTCAAAAAGGCGCTGCTTCTCCTATTCTGCCGCAGAAATGAAATGGTGCTTCCGGGTGGGGAGTTTCTCCCCATTGATCAACAAATCATCCCCTTCGGCAGATAGCACAATGTCTTCGCCATCTTTCAACTTGCCGCCCAGAATCAATTCTGCCAACGGGTCCTGCACCCGTTTTTGAATGACGCGTTTCAGCGGCCTTGCCCCAAACACAGGGTCATAACCGGCTTCAGCCAGCAATTCCCGGGCGCTTTCATCAAGCTGCAACGTAATTTTGCGCTCTTCGAGCATTTTTTGCAAACGCTGCATTTGAATGTCTACAATATCGCCCATCTGATCTCGGCGCAGACGGTGGAACAAAATAATTTCATCCAACCGGTTTAAAAACTCTGGTCGAAAGGCTTGGCGTACCGCTTCCATGACCAAGAGACGTACCTTGTCGATAGGCTCATCCGGTGATTGGGCGGCAATATGTTCTGATCCCAAATTGGAGGTCAAAATGATCAACGTGTTCTTGAAATCGATCACATGGCCTTGCCCATCGGTCAAACGGCCATCATCCAAGACTTGCAACAGCACATTAAACACATCCGGATGGGCTTTTTCGACCTCGTCAAACAATACCACCTGATAGGGCCGACGACGCACCGCTTCGGTCAATACACCACCTTCTTCATAGCCCACATAGCCGGGGGGCGCCCCGATCAGTCGTGAAACCGAATGTTTTTCCATAAATTCGGACATATCAATCCGGCTGATGGCATGTTCATCATCGAACAAAAATTCAGCCAACGCTTTGGTCAGTTCGGTTTTACCGACACCAGTAGGCCCTAGGAACAGAAAAGACCCCAAAGGCCGGTTCGGGTCTTGTAAGCCCGCCCGGGCCCGCCGCACAGCCGCTGAAACCGCCTCGACCGCCTCATCTTGGCCAATCACCCGATTATGGAGCGCATCTTCCATATTCAATAGTTTTTCGCGTTCGCCTTCGAGCATTTTTTCTACCGGCACCCCGGTCCAGCGGGCCACCACAGAGGCAATTTGCTCTGCATCCACCACCTCTTGAACAAGGTCCGATTGGGTTTCCTTAGCCTCAGCTTCTTGGAGTTTTTTCTCCAACTCTGGCAAGCGGCCATATTTTAGCTCAGACGCCTTGGCGAGATCGCCAGCACGCTCGGCTTCGATCAATTGTTGGCGCACTTGGTCCAGCTCTTCCTTGATACGGGTAGCCGAAGCGAGGCTTTCTTTTTCCGCCAACCAACGGGTGGTCAACTCACTCGCTTGTTGTTCAAGCCCGTTTAATTCTTCTTCCAACGTAACCAGACGGTCTTTCGACGCGGCATCCTTTTCCTTTTTCAAGGCTTCGCGCTCGATCTTTAGCTGAATGATACGCCGGTCAAGCGCTTCCAACTCTTCCGGCTTGCTATCTACCTGCATGCGCAACCGGGCCGCGGCTTCATCAATTAAGTCAATGGCCTTATCCGGCAAAAAGCGATTGGTGATATAACGATTGGAGAGGGTCGCAGCGGCAACAATCGCGCTGTCAGCAATGCGCACTCCGTGATGCAGTTCATATTTTTCTTTCAGGCCACGCAAAATCGAGATCGTGTCCTCAACCGATGGTTCATCCACATAGACCGCTTGAAACCGCCGGGCCAAGGCCGCGTCTTTTTCCACATATTTGCGATATTCATCCAACGTGGTCGCGCCAATACAATGAAGCTCACCCCGGGCCAAGGCCGGTTTTAAAAGGTTGGAGGCATCCATCGCCCCATCACTTTTGCCCGCCCCGACCAGCGTGTGCATTTCATCAATAAACAGAACAATCTCGCCTTCGGCAGCGGTCACTTCCTGCAGAACCGATTTTAAGCGTTCTTCAAACTCGCCGCGATATTTCGCCCCCGCAATAAGACTACCCATATCCAGCGCCAGCAATTTTTTATCACGCAAAGATTCCGGCACATCGCCATTGATAATGCGCAATGCCATGCCCTCAACAATGGCGGTCTTCCCGACCCCGGGATCGCCGATCAACACCGGATTGTTTTTGGTGCGCCGGGCTAAAACCTGCATGGTGCGGCGAATTTCTTCATCCCGACCAATCACCGGATCGAGCTTGCCTTCACGGGCCGCTTCGGTGAGGTCGCGGGTATATTTTTTCAAGGCTTCATAAGCCTGCTCTGCCGACGCGCTATCAGCGGTGCGGCCTTGGCGCAATTCATTGATCGCCCGATTAAGCCCATCGGCGGAAATGCCCGCCTCCTCAAACCAAGAGGCGAATTCAGGCTCCATAGACAGCGCCAATAATAGGCGCTCGGTGGTAACAAAACTGTCACCAGATTTTTGGGCAATATCTTCGGCACGGGCAAAAACCCGAGCGGTGTTTTGCGCCATCATTATTTGTGCGCCCGCTCCTTCCACACGGGGTAATTTATTCACCGCTTCGTCTACCTTGCCTGCAATCGCACGCGGATTGCCCCCAGCCGCCTTTAGCAGGTTAGACGCCAACCCCTCACGATCATCAAGCAGGGCTTTTAACAGATGGGCGGGGGTTATTTGTTGGTGGTTTTCACGCAGCGCAATCGTTTGCGCCGCTTGGATCAGGCCTTTGGCGCGATCCGTATAATTTTCAAAATTCATGACTGACCTCTTCTTTGAGCATCGGATTTAATCGGCACATCCCAAACGGCAATGCGCCTCTCATTGGCCAAGAGATGGGGCGGTTAATCTACTTTTCAAGGGGGCCGGTAAACTTGAATTCACCCCCCACGATACCTATGTTCAGCAGAGGAAGCGAGGGAAAATGAGCAATCTGATCGAACGCTATGAGGCGCTTTATAAGGGCTTGAAGCCAGTTACCGGCATGTGGGTTTCCCCTCAGGTGCGAATGGGAGCGGCTTTGTCTGTTTTGACCATGGATACAGAGGTTGAAACCCTTATCGACACGATTAAAACCACAGCAGCCCAATCCAAACAACATCATGCGAAATTAGGGGCATTAAAAGATCAATGGCGCTTTATGATCGCGTCTTCTTTCATGTTGGGAGAGGCCGATCCATTGACGCTGGAATCTGCCCTAACCAATGCCCAAAATATATGGAAGCAGAATAAGCTTCATGGGCATGACCCCTATAAAAGTTTTTCGCTGATGGCGCTGGTGGCTGCTGGGGCACAGGTGGATAGCCCGACACTCATTGGTCAAATCGCCGACACCTATAAGCGGATAAAAAAGTCCTATTTTTTTACCGGTAGCCCCTCTTTGCTTCCCTATCTCGCATTGATGGCGGCGACCATGCCGGAAAAATTGACCGACCTACCAGAACGCTTCCACCACATGGGGCCCATGCGCGATGCCGGTGAGGACACCCATATATCAGCAATCTTCTCACTCATCGCCGATAAGTCAGGCCAAGATATCGGGCATTATATCGTTGAAACACGCAAAAAAATGCGTAAGCAAAAAATGCGGGGCGCTGCCGATTTGGTGTCCCTACTTGCCTTGGCTGCCATCTCGGATATTCCTACCGATACCCTATTAGCCACAACCGCCACTAATATAGCGGCGCTGAAAGAACACAAGCTTGGGGGATCCGAGCGACAAATGATTGCCCTTTATATCGCCATCAATGATAACGCTTCAATGGCAGCCTCACAGGCCCCAACGATCGCACTCATCTCTACGATTTCCGCCATTTTGGCCCAGCAAGCCGCCATGATCGCAGCCATCACAGCCACGACTGTCGCCACCGCAGCCGCCACCTGATCTTACATCCCCCCCATGCCGATCAAAGTGCCCCCATCAATGGTGATATGCTGACCCGTCATCCATTTCGCTGCGGGCGATGCCAAAAACACCGCAGCCCCGGCAATATCATCCGGCTCACCAAAGCGACGCATGGGTAATTTAGAAGCAATCATCTCTTCCACTTTCGGGTCCTTCCACAGGGCTTCCGCAAAATGGGTTTTAACAATCCCCGGGGCAATGCAATTGATCCGAATATTATCCGGCCCATATTCAACCGCGAGATTGCGAGCCATCTGTAAATCGGCCGCCTTCGACACCCCATACATGCCAATACCCGGATTGCCCACAAAAGCAGAAATCGATGAGATGATAATAATCGCCCCATCCTTTTTCTTTTGCATTTGCGGTAACACCATATGGGCCAGCAAATGATTTGCCTTAATGTTACAATTAAAAATCTTATCAATCTGCTCTTCACTAATCTGGCTCGAAGGACCAAAGGCCGGATTAACTGCAGCATTGCAGACCAGAATATCCACATCCCCAAAGGTGCGGTTGGCCTCGGTCACTAGATTTTGCAAATGTTCCTTATGGGAAATATTGCACCCAACCGCATGAGCGGCATGGCGGTCCTGCTGCTCATTGATGGCTGTCGCCACCGCTTCACAGGCCTCAATCTTGCGACTGGAAACAACCACATTGGCCCCCGCCACTGCCATCTGATGGGCGATAGCCTCACCAATACCGCGAGAGGCCCCCGTGATAATGGCATTTTTTCCTTGTAGGGAAAACAGGCTATCCTCGGGGTGGGAAGGTGCGTTTTTCGTATCACTCATGGTGTGGATAGCTCCTTTGGCTCAGACTAAACATGGCCATGAACCTAGAGCATCAGCACACGCTTTGGCGATGTATTTTTACAGTCGCCGAGACGCCACGCACTTAGCGATTATTCAGCTGCAATTTCAGCTTTTTCTTCTTTGGGAGTGTCTTTGGGTTTGCTCTCCACGCTGTCGTCCGCAGAAGCAGCTGCGGGCTGATCAGCCTGCTCCGCTCGTGGGCGACGACGACGTTTGCGCGGGGCTGGCTTGTCCGCATTGTTGGCGTCAGTTGGTGCCTCTTCATTATTTTCGGCCTTGGCCTCAACCGGATTGGCATCCTCATTTTTCGGTTTTTGCTCTTCGTTAGGCTGCCTTTGGTTTGGCTGCTGGGCAGCTGTTTGCGCCTGCATGCTTTTGATCATCCGGTAATAATGTTCTGCATGTTGCAACAAGCTTTCAGCACGCACCCGATCGCCTGAGGTTTGTGCATCGCGAGCCAAGGCCTGATATTTGTCATAAATCTGGGTCACGGTACCGCGAATTTTTACTTCCGGCCCTGTTGAATCATAGGCGCGATTGACATTGGAGCCGGAGCGGCGGCGATTATTGTTTCGGTTACGCTTCATATTGTTGTTACTGGCCATGCGTAGGTCTTTCCTTACCTTGCTTTTATCGGGTGAAAACCCGGGGGTTATTTATCATCATTCTGTTTCGGTTTTACTTGTGAAAAATGGTCAATATCTCAATCGCTTTCGTCCCAAACTTTTTCCTCCATGTAACCATCACAAGATTGTTGTCCCGTAGAGGCAAATAACAGGCACCTGATGGACACTGAAATCATATCTCTTGGTTTAAGCAATCAATTTGTCTAGGCACTCGATGTTAAGGGGTCAATTTAAGCGTTCGTGCAAATTTCTAATTTTCCCTGCTACCTAACTTCCGACCAACCCAGCCATATATCTTCGCCATAGCAGAGCAGCCTCGTTCATACTTCTCCCGGAACCGTCGATTTTACGTCGGTCGTAAGGGGTTAATCTGTCGCCTTGATTCGGGTAGGCTATTTCAAATGGCTTTTGAACAAGTCCCGATGCGCGACCCAATAGAGGCCTTTTGCATCCTTATCCTATAAACCTGTTGCGAAATTCTTATCCCGGCGCGAAATGGTCAACCCATTTGTTATGCGCCAATGAGGATAGAATAGCCCAGTCCGGCGGGCTTGCAAAGGGTTTTTTCAGCCCGTTTTCTCACTCAAATCGCCGGTCTTTGGGGTCTTGAGCGCTACCACCCGCTCTATACCGGCCAGATCTTTATGCCGTTTTATATCAATAATCATCCCTTGGCGCGTAGCATTCTCATTCAAGATCGCACAAACATCATCACCCTGCCCGGCTCCTATTTCCAGCAAAAGAAGCCCCTCTGGTGCCATTTTTTGCAGCACCCAATGGCCTATTTGATCATAAGCGCGCAATCCATCTGCCCCGCCAAATAGCGCTAGGGTCGGATCATAGGCCAACACTTCTCGTGGCAAATCAGCCCCATCGGCCACATAGGGCGGGTTGGAGACAATCAAATCAAATGTCCCATCGACCGGCTCAGCAAAATCATGGCAGCAAAAGGCAAGCCGGTCCGCAACCCCGTGGCGGTGGGCATTTTGCTTTGCAACCGCTAGCGCCTCTTGGCTGAGATCAATGGCGATGGCCGTGGCTTGCGGGCGCTCATGCAGCAACGCAATCGCAAGACAGGCCGAACCAGTACCAATATCCAAAATGCGCAAAGGGTGATCGCAGTCTGGAAAATGTGCCAACCCCAAACTGACAATCAGTTCCGATTCCGGGCGCGGGGTTAGCACATGCGTCGTGGTAAGAAAGTCAAGCGACCAAAATTCGCGCACACCCGTCAACGCATCAATGGGCGCACCATCCACCCGCCGTTGCAGCAAACAGTGATAATGATCGAGGGCCGCTGGCTTTACGCTTTCGCGCTCCAGCAAGATAAGCTGTTCATGGGAAAGCCCCGTTGCATATTGCAATAGCAACCGGGCATCCAAAGCGGCGTTCACGGAGGGGCGCAACAATGATCGCCCATAGTCTAACGCTTCTTTAAGAGAAGAAATTTTTTGCGGGGGTGCCACAACCCGCCCGCCTATTGCTCGGCCATTGCCGCCAAACGCTCGGTTTGGTCTTCACGAATGAGCGCATCAATCATTTCGTCCAACGCTTCGCCTTCGATAATTTTATCCAGCTTATAGAGCGTCAAGTTGATCCGGTGATCCGTCACCCGGCTTTGCGGATAATTATAAGTGCGAATACGTTCCGAGCGATCACCAGAACCGATTTGCCCACGCCGTTCTTCGGCACGTTCCGCATCGGCGCGCTCGCGCTCCATATCATAAAGCCGTGCCCGCAATACTTTCAATGCCTTGGCCTTATTCTTATGTTGCGACTTTTCATCTTGCTGAATGACAATCACTCCGGTGGGCAAATGAGTAATACGCACGGCACTATCGGTAGTGTTGACCGATTGGCCTCCGGGACCAGAGGCGCGAAACACATCAATGCGCAAATCGCTATCATTAATTTCCACATCCACCTCTTCCGGCTCCGGCAAAACCGCCACCGTGGCGGCAGACGTATGAACGCGACCTTGGGTCTCGGTTTCGGGCACCCGCTGCACCCGATGCACACCCGATTCAAATTTCATACGCGCAAAAACACCGGTGCCGGAAATGCTGGCCTGCACCTCTTTAAAGCCGCCCATTTCCGATTCAGAGGCGCTCAGCACCTCCACCTTCCAACCGTGCAGAGAGGCATAGCGCTGATACATACGAAACAAATCGCCTGCGAACAAAGCCGCCTCATCACCCCCGGTTCCGGCCCGTACCTCCAATATGACCGAGCGATCGTCAGCCTTGTCTTTTGGTAACAACATCAGTTGCAATTTGGATTCCAGCGCTTCAATTTGCGCGCTGAGGCTCTCCACCTCTTCAGCGGCCATCGCCGCCATATCCGCATCATCACTGGCCGCCATTTCCTGCGCTTCGATCCGCTCGGCGCGGGCATTCTGCAAGGCTTCGCTGGCCTCTGCCACCGGGCGTAATTCCGCATGTTCCTTTGACAAGCGCACAATATCGGCGGGCTCGGTGGTGGTTTCCATTTCCTTTTCCACGGCACTGAACCGCTCACGAATGGCGGTCAGTTTCTCATCGGGAATGCTCGGCGTGCTCATACGGATTTCACAATTCAGTGGGCTCGGGACAAGAGTCTCAAGCGGCTTCAAACCCTTTTTTGCCCGATTTGTCCAGAGGGGGCGCTTTTGTGGCCTCCCCCGCCTTCTCGGCCCGGGCCGCGTCGATTTCCGCCGCCTTTTGTTCAACCAACGTCACCAAATGCGCAATCATATCATCATTATGCAGCTTATGATCCGGTACGCCCGCCAGATAGACCATGCCGGATTCAGCCCCGCCGCCCGTAAATCCAATATCAGTTTCGCGCGCCTCTCCCGGTCCATTGACCACACAACCGATCACCGACAATGACATGGGCGTGGTGATATGGGCGAGTTTTTCTTCCAATATCTCCACCGTTTTGATGACATCAAACCCCTGACGCGCACAAGACGGACAGGAGATTACATTGACCCCGCGATGGCGCAAATTAAGGCTCTTGAGAATATCAAAGCCGACCTTTACCTCTTCTACCGGATCCGCAGACAAAGAGACCCGTATCGTATCCCCGATACCCGCCCAAAGCAGAGACCCCATACCGATAGCGGTTTTGACCGAACCAATGCGCGCCCCGCCCGCTTCGGTGATACCCAGATGCAATGGGCAATCAATCGCTTCAGCAAGCTGTTGATAGGCTGCCACCGTAAGAAACACGTCAGAGGCTTTGACCGAAATCTTGAAATCATGGAAATCATTGTCTTGCAAAATCTGGGCATGGCCAAGAGCGCTTTCCACCATGGCCTCGGGACATGGCTCCCCATATTTTTCCAACAAATGTTTTTCTAAAGAGCCGCCATTGACACCGATACGCATGGAACAGCCATGATCCTTCGCCGCCTGAATAACCTCGCGCACCCGCTCTGCTTTGCCAATATTGCCCGGATTGATACGCAAACAGGCCGCCCCCGCTTTGGCCGCTTCAATGCCGCGTTTAAAATGGAAATGAATATCCGCCACCACTGGGATCGGTGATTGAGCGCATATTTCGTGTAGCGCTTTGGTTGACGGCTCATCGGGACAACTCACCCGCACAATATCCGCACCGGCTTCAGCAACCGCTTCGATCTGCTTCAGGGTCGCTTTGGCATCTTCGGTCGGGGTATTGGTCATGGTCTGAACGGAAATGGGAGCATCACCGCCAACCGGTACGGATCCAACCATAATCTGGCGACTGCGCCGCCGTTCTATATCACGCCATGGTCTAAGGCTCATGAGACATCTACCCTTCAACCCCTGATAGCTAGGGCCAAATCTTTCTATCCACGCAGATAGGGCTTTTTTAAGCCCCATACCAGCCTTTTTAAGGGTGGGAAAAGCTTTTGATTGGGGTAAATGCTTATTTTTAGGGCTCTATTCCAACGCAAAAGCAAAATTGGTGGCGCGCCCATTCGCTGACACCGGCACCCCATCTTTGGTGGCCGGCTGAAAACGCCAGCGACCAATGGCATTCATGGCTGCACGATTAAAGCAATCATTGGTGCTGCTAATAATCCGCGCATTGATCACCCGACCGGCCGGGCTGATATCATAGCCCACCGTCACCTCTTCGCGCGGTCCTGCGCGGCGCGAACAGCGGTTGGGATAGACCGGGCTGATTTTAGTCACCGGAACAGCCGCGACGATTACCGGTTGGGCGGGCGTAAATGTCTCGACCGGACTTGGCTCGCCAATCGTTGGTGCCTCCACCTCGGCAATCAAACCGGTGTCATTTTCGTCTGCCACATTATCCTCAAGCAAGATTTCTTCATCTATGGCAGGATCGTTTTCCACTGCAAGACTTTCTGCATTGAGGCGATCGGCCACGGTTTCAGGGGGCACTAAATCTCCATTCACTAAATCCTCAGCCGAAAGATTGGCGGTTTCACTATTGGTCGCGTCATTATTATCAATTACATCAGCCTCTGACTCTTGAGCGACATTTTCTGGGGCACCATTGGCTGCCATATCAGGCAAAGACTCTGTTTCCTCAGGCAAGATATTTTCCGACACGGGAGCCGTACCCACATTCTCAGTCCCCATCTCAATCTCCGGGGCGGTCTCTTGATCGTCCGACAAACTAGTTGGTGCCTTGGTCATTTGGTCGAGTGTGGTGTTGCGTATGGTCACCGCCATATCGGCCATTTGCTTGCTCAAAACATTTTCCGGCAATTCATTGGCGACCGAATAGGTTTCGGCTGGCGCATCTGTGGGGCGTTCCGTTATCGGATAGCCGTCAAGATCCACGGGCCCGGAACTCGTGCCCGGCCTCGTCACCTGCCACGCCGCCCAAAGAATGAAAACAATAATCGCGATTACCGCCAACAGGGACATTTCCCGCGCGGGGCCTAAATCCTGCGGCTGCTTAATCTCTATTTTTGGCACTTGGGTACTGGTTACCCAGCCGGCTTCTTCGCGAAACCGCTCAACCAGCGGGGCTACCGGCAATTCCACATGAGACGCATAGGCTTTGACAAACCCCGTGGTGAAAGGCGCCGCCGGTAATTGTATCAGATCCATCTCTTCAATGGCTTTGAGATGGGATGGCTTGATATTGGTGGCAGTGGAGACATCCTCCAAGGAGAAGCCCATGGCCTCACGGGCCGCCTGCAACATTGCGCCTGCATGAGGATAATCAGCAGACACTAAGGGCGCCCGTTTAGAGCGCTCTTCTTCCATATTGACGATATCCGCTACACCGGACATGACCCAAACCCCTGGGGACCCACGAACAGACTGTCCCACTGTTAAAGTTTAACCTTGATCAGGGCTAAAAGTTAAGCCCTTCTCCCCCAACCAATGCCAAAATAATGCCAGTTCTGGCCGAAATATTGGTTTTCTAGCCTTATTCATCATTTTTTTTGAGCCGCCAAGGTTAATGGGGCCGCTGATTGATCAAGAAAACGGTTAATTGCCCCTTTTCCTCCGACCCCGAAGATAAGGCGAGATATCTTCTTACAGCGGAAGCGCTTGCTCCAGCGCATAGGTTAACATTTGCGGGCGCAATGAACGGCTTTCCAAGGCCAATTTTGGCTCCAACCATTGCCGAAAATGCCCCACATCCATGGCCCGTATCACCCGCTTGATCGGACCGATGGACGGGGCAGGCACCGATAATCGATAGATGCCAATCCCGATCAGCGCCATCGCCATCAGCGGATCGGCTGCTTGCTCCCCACAATAGCCCAGGCTCTTGCCGCTATAACGCGCCTTATCGGCAACCATTTTCATAAAGCTCAAAAAGGCCGGATGCATACTGTCATAACGGTTGGAAAGCCGTGCGGATTCGCGATCGGCTGCGAAAAAAAACTGCGCCATATCATTGCCACCAATGGAAAGAAAATCAGCATAGCGGGCAATATCATCAATGCGCCACGCAGCCGCCGGGGTCTCGATCATCACGCCAACATTTATCTTTGTCGGCAATAGACGATCATTCCGCCGGGCCCGCTCGATCTCCTTATCAATAATTTCACGGGCCTTTAAAACCTCTTCAGCCGTCGTGACCATAGGCAGAAGAATGTTCAATTCCTTGCCCCCCGCCGCTGACAGCAAGGCCCGCAATTGCGGTCGCATCAACCCTTCGCGATCAATGCTCATGCGTACCCCCCGCCACCCCATGGCCGGATTGGTTTCCCGGTCCAGCCGCATATAATCGGCGGCCTTGTCAGACCCCAAATCAGCGGTGCGAAAAATAATCGGCTTGCCCTGCGCCTGCTCCAACGCGGTGCGATAAATATTTTCCTGCTCGGCTGAAGTTGGCAAATTATTCCCGATTAAAAATTGCAACTCCGTACGAAAAAGACCAATCCCCTCCGCTCCGGTCGAGTGTAAATGCGGCAAATCCACCAGCAACCCCGCATTCATGTGCAACGAGATAGCAACCCCGTCTTTCGATACGCTGGGCAAAGCCCGCTCTGCAGCTAGTTCCGCTTGCGATTGAGCAAAAAATTCGCGTTTAGACTGATAGATGGCAAGCGTTTCGGCGGGGGGGCGCACATGCACTTCACCGCTTTGTCCATCAACGATAATCTGATCTCCATCATGCACCCGCTCGACAACGTCCGGCAAATCCACCACCATCGGCAAATCCAGCCCCCGGGCAACAATAGCGATATGCGAATTGTCCGACCCTTCCGCCAAAATCAAGGCACGCAGCTTTTCGCGATCAAGATCAAGTAATTCCGCCGGCCCCAAACTGTCAGCCAACAGCACCGCTTCATCAGGCAATTCAAGCTGGTCCCCATTGCCCTGACCGGTGAGAATCCGCAACAGGCGGCGGGTCAAATCATCAAGGTCATGGATACGCTCGCGCAGATAGGGGTCTTTAACCGTACGCATTTTCTTACGGTTCTCATTTTGCACCTGCTCCACCGAGGATTCCGCAGACAGACCAGACAGCACCGCTTCTTCTAACCGTTTGCGCCATCCCTTGTCATAAGCGAACAGGCGATAGACCTCCAACACCTCTCGCGATACCCCAGAGAGCTGTTCATTCTTGGCAATCAATACATCAATATTTTTTTGTAAAGAAGCCAATCCTTCTTCAAGCCGTTGCATTTCATGGGGCACGCTATCTGCAAAAATTTTATGCGCAGGCGGCGGCGGTTGATGATGCACCGCGGTGCCAATAACAACCCCGGAAACAACGGGCTTGCCATGAAAATGCTCAGGCTTTTGCAATAATTGCTCAAGGTCTGCCTTGTCCGCCTCTTCGAGCAAATCACCACCCGCAACAATTTCTGCAAGAATGGTTGCCACCAATTGCACCGCCTCAACCTCTTCTTCTCTATAGAGACGTTGCTGGCGGTTCTGGATAACCAAAACCCCAATCACCTTGCCGGTGCGCAAAATCGGCACCCCGAGAAAAGACTGCAAATCTTCCTCACCCACTTCCGCCCGAAAAGAAAAGGCAGAATGTTCCGGTGCCCGATCGAGATTAAGTGGTTGCCCGGTTTTTGCCACTTGACCAACCAGCCCCTCCCCCCAATCCAAACGGGTTTGATGCACCGCCTCACGGTTGAGGCCAATGGTCGCATAAAGCTCCAGCCTGTCATCGACACGGCGCAAATAAATAGAGCAGACATCCGCGATCATGGTAAAAGCAATGGCGCGGGTTATTTCATCAAGCCGGGCTTGCGCGGAATTATCCTCCGCCATAATCTCGCGCAACCGCTTCATTAAAATGCGTGGTGAAGAACTGTCCTCGCGCAAATAGGGGCTTTGATAGTGTGAGGCCATCAACCACTCTCCCCGATGCTTATTTCATCGTCGGACAAGCCATAAGCCTCATGCAATACCCGCACCGCATGGGCGCTATACTGCGCCTCGATCAGCACCGAAATTTTGATTTCCGATGTGGCGATATTGTGAATGTTGATATTATGTTTAGACAGCGCCTCGAACATGGTCGCCGCGACCCCTGCATGGCTTTTCATGCCAATCCCTATGACAGAAATTTTACTGACCGAACGATCCGCATGCAGGGCTTGATAGCCTATAATCTCTTTTTGATGCGCCAATATTTCCTGCGCCCGAGCAAGGTCGGATTCTTCCAGAGAAAAGGAAATATTGGCATAGCCGTTAATGCGTGACGGGGCTTGCACAATCATATCAATATTAATGCTGGCATCGGCAAGGGCACGAAAAATCAGCGCCGCCCGGCCCGGCAAATCTGGTACCGACATGACAGAAATACGCGCCGCCTTATGGTCCGGGGTAACACCGGTAATAATGTGCTGCTCCAAACGATCCGCAAGATTGCCCTGAGGCTCCCCGATGGAAGTCCCCGGCTGAGACGTTTCATCGGGCGTCTTTAAGGGAGCCTCAAAACTGGACCGCACACAAATCGTGACCCCCTCTTTTATCGCCAATTCGACCGAGCGGGTCTGCAACACACCAGCCCCCATAGAGGCCATTTCCAACATTTCTTCACCACTGATGGAGCGAAGCCGCCGCGCCTTGGGTTCGATACGCGGATCCGTGGTGTAAACCCCATCTACATCTGTATAAATATCACAACGATCCGCCTTCAACGCCGCCGCAATAGCGACCGCACTGGTATCAGAGCCCCCCCGCCCCAATGTGGTGATGGTGCCCTCTTCGCTGATCCCTTGAAAGCCGGCAATGATGGCAATCTCGCCGCCATCAATCGCCGCCCCTAATGGGTTTTCAGGAATATGGATGATCCGGGCCTTGGCATGATCCTTATCGGTGATAATCGGAATTTGCCAACCGGCCCAACTGCGGGCTTTGAACCCCATACGCCGGAGCGCCAGCGCCACCAGACCAGCGCTAACCTGCTCACCCGCCGCCAATACCATGTCATAGTCTTGCGATTGCACCGCCCCCATATCGCTCAAACCATCGGCCAACGCCGCCAACCTGTCGGTTTCCCCTGCCATGGCCGAGACCACCACCGCGACCCCATTGCCTTTATCCGCTTCCGCCCCCACCAACCGCGCCACCCGTTCAATAGCCTCCGGGTCAGCGACCGAGGTGCCACCAAATTTCATCACAATGCGCTGCGACCCGCCATCGGTGCCATCACACACCGATGCTTTCTGGGGGCTGGACTGGTTTTGCGGTTTACTCATGATATAATCGTCTTTGCGTCTTGGTGAGCCCTTAGGATAGCAGGTTTTTCAGGCGGTTATGGGTGATTTTTCGACCTATTTTCTGAGGGCTGCCCGCAGATTTAGGGTGCTTGTGCCTGATAGGCAAGCAACCCCCCATGAGGCTGGTCTTTGCGCGGGGCTGGCTGTAAAAAGGCCTTAAGCAAATGGGCACCCATAATGACCCCCCGCACATGATAACAATGCAGATTGAAAGCTAAAGCATGAACGCAACCACCATAGATCAAAGCGAAGTTGATAAATTCACCGCCATGGCCAGCGAATGGTGGGACCCCAATGGCAAATTCCGTCCTTTGCACAAATTTAACCCCGTCCGCATGGGGTTCATACGCGACCAGATTTGCGCGCAATTTGACCGAGACAATAGCAGCCGCACCTGTCTTGCTGGCTTGCGTATTCTTGATATTGGCTGCGGCGGTGGTTTGGTCAGTGAACCATTGGCACGCCTAGGCGCCCAGATGATTTCTATCGATGCCGCAGAAAAAAATATCAAAACCGCCATGGTTCATGCGGCACAATCGGCACTGTCTATCGACTATCGCCACACTTCTGTAGAAGATTTGATCGAAACCAATATTGAGCCCTTTGATGTGGTCTTGAATCTGGAAGTGGTCGAGCATGTGGCAGATGTCTCTCTATTTTTGCAAAGCTCTGCTTCCTTGGTGCGCCCCGGCGGCTTGTTGCTGATGGCAACCATCAACCGCACCCTGAAGGCTTTGCTCAGCGCCAAGATTGCCGCAGAATATATTTTGCGCTGGCTACCCCCCGGCACCCATGATCCGCGTAAATTTGTCACCCCCAAACTGGCCAGTGAAAATTTGCGCCAAGCCGGATGCGATGTCGACCCACCTTATGGGGTTTCCTATTCCCCCCTATCGGATCGCTGGCACATATCGGATGATTATTCAGTCAATTATATGTTGGTGGCCCGCAAGCCAGAGCCTGCCCGCCTCACAGCCCGCTCGCGTTAACCGAAAAGATGCCTATGTATTTCGTAAATCATAAACCACCCCATCAGCGCGAGCGTTATTTTCGCCCTATCGGCCCCTTGCTTCTTGCCCTCATCTTTTTAACTGCCTGCATATCAACACCAGAGGCAAACAACAGGCCGAGCCATGATCCTGTTACGATTATGGCCGATGAAAATATTGATCTATTGGCCGAGCGCTACGTCAAACTGGCGCTGGTTTTCGGACGCATCGATAAAGATTATGTGGATGCGTACACAGGACCGACAGAATGGCAAAGCGCGGCCGAACAATCTAAAATGACTTTAGAAGACCAATATGCAGAAGCCTCTTCCATTTTGGCTGGCCTGTTTTTGGTGACCCCCAAAAGGGGTGAGGAAGCCCGACTGGCCTTGTTGCAAAAAAATGTCACCGCCATGATCGGGCGTATGCGCCTTGCTCGGGGCGAAAAACTTCGCTTTGATGAAGAAGCCGCCATTATTTATGACGCCATTCCCCCCCGCTACACACTAGAAGCATTTGATAAAGCACTGGCTGATCTAGACCAGGCCGTGTCCGGAACGGGTGAGTTGGGCACGCGCTTAGAAGCCATGCGCAAACGCCTTTATGTCCCCAAAGACAAGATCCCCATCGTGATGAAAGCGGCCATTGAAGAATGTCGCGCCCGCACCAAGGCGCATTATAACCTACCCACCGATGAACGCTTTGATCTGGAATTTGTCAAAGACAAACCTTGGTCAGCCTATAATTATTATCAGGGCAATAATCACTCCCTGATACAGGTTAATCAGGATATGCCGTTTATGATAACCCGCGCCCTCGATCTCGGTTGCCATGAGGGCTATCCCGGCCACCATGTGTGGAATCTCTATGTGGAAAATGAGTTCATTAAGAAAAATGGCTGGCTTGAGTTCCAACTATTCCCACTCTTTTCTCCCAGCGGTCTATTCGCCGAAGGATCAGCCAATTATGCAATCGACCTTGCCTTTCCGGGCGAGGAACGTTTGGCCTTTGAATTGACAACACTTTATCCGCTTGCGGGTCTGAACCCTGAAGATGGCCGCGCCTATGACAAAATCTCTCAAGCGGACAGCACCCTGTCCTATGTTTCGATCTATGTCGCCCGACACTATCTCGATGGCGACATCGATAAGGAACAAGCCATCAGCCTATTGATGAAATATCACGCCGCTTCCCGGGCACGGGCGGAACAATCCCTCAGATTTTATGAAACTTACCGCGCCTACATCATCAATTACAGCCTCGGCAAGGATTTGGTGCGCCGCTATATCGAGCAACGGGCCGATGACAATCAAAGCGCATGGGACATTTTTGAAACATTGCTGAAAAACCCGACCACCGCCAGCGATCTACGTTAATTCAGCTTATCCGGTTTAATCGCGGGCGGGGCCATGGGGGCAACCTCTACCCCTTCTTCGATAAGATCCTTACATTCCTTAACGCTAGCCTCCCCATAAATGCCGCGCTTTTCCGC
>JALWRV010000267.1 GCA_027080545.1 Parvularculaceae bacterium | reverse complement strand
CCATTGGCCCATTTGTTGATCCGTTCCAGCAAATCATTGGGATCAAATGGCTTGGTGATGAAATCATTCATGCCCGCAGTGAGACAGGTTTCCCGATCGCTTTTCATGGCGTTGGCAGTAAGGGCGATGATGGGGGTTTCTGCCGGTTCGCCCCCCATGGCGCGAATTTTACGGGTAGCCTCAAGCCCATCCATCTCTGGCATGTGCATATCCATCAACACAATATCATAGGGTGCATTGGCCATGTTTTCCACGGCCTCTTTGCCATTGCCTGCGACATCGATGGAATGGCCGGCGCGTTTGATAATGGCGGTGGCCAGCACGGCGTTGATCTGATTATCCTCGGCCAGCAGCACACGCAATTTGCGCGGACCGGGGGCGGGCTTGTTGGTCAAGGCGTCGAGCCTGTGGGTGATGCGGTTTGGCATTGAGCGATTGGTGATGCGCTCCACGAGGCTGGATTGGCGAATGGGCTTGATGAGATAGCCATGAAAACCGGCGCGGCGAAAGGCTTCTAGGCGGCCTCGGGCAACCGGCGAGAGCAAGACAATGGCATTGCCCGCTTGGGGGGCCAGTCGGGCACCAAATTGGGCCGCATAGCTGAGGTCGCACAAAAGGGTTGCCCCAGAATTTCGTTTTAATAGACGCATGGCGATGTCGGCGTCATGGGTTATTTCGATTTTGCGCACGCGCGCGGCTTGCAATTGTTTTTGCAAGGCCTCGGCCAGCACGGGGGAATCAACCAGAGCGACAACGGTTTGGTTGATTTCTCTTACCTGAGAACGGTCATGGCGCGAGGTCATGGTGGTCAAAGGGACACGGAAAGAAAATTCAGACCCCTGTCCGACCCGACTGGTAACTTTAATCGAGCCGCCCATGGCTTCCACAAGATGTTGGGCAATCGACAGGCCCAGACCCGTACCTTCAAATTTTCTGGCATGGCTGGAATCGGCCTGAGCGAATTCGTCGAAGATTTTTTCCAAGGATTGTTGTTGAATGCCGACGCCAGTATCTTTGACACTAAACACCGCCATCACGCGGCCCGGTGTTTCGCATGGCTCTGCAGTGAGGGTGACGGAAACGCCGCCCGCTTCGGTAAATTTTACCCCATTGCCCGCAAGGTTCAACAATATTTGCCGTAAGCGGGCTTCGTCGCCGAGCAGGCGGTTGGGTACGGAAGGATCAATGTAAGAGGTGATTTCCAAATCTTTATGCACCGCGCGGGGGGATAAAAGCTCGCACACGCTTTGGATCAGGGATTGGGGATCAAGGGCGGATTCTTCCAGCTCTAGCTTGCCGGCTTCGATTTTTGAATAGTCGAGAATGTCATTGATCAATGTCAGCAGGGCGGTGCCGGATTCGCGCACGGCTTCAGCATGGGTGCGCTGGTTCGGGTCAAGGTCAGAATCGAGCAAAAGCCCAGTCATGCCGAGGATGCCATTGAGTGGGGTGCGCATTTCGTGGGACATGGTTGCGAGAAAGCGCATTTTCGACAGGCTTGCCTCTTCGGCGGAAGCTGCGGCGGTGCGCAAGGCCTCGTCTTCATGATATCGCGCTGTTTTGTCGCGGCCAAGAAAAAGCGTGCCCCCGTCAGGCATGAGCGAGGCGTTCCATTCTAAATATGTTTTTTGTTTTTCTTCCTTTTCTAAAGAGACAAAGGTTGAAAAATTGGTCGCGGTGGCCGGTTCGCTGGTATAGGTTCCAAAATACGGGCTGCGGCCCAACCATTCCGTGTGCGGTGCTTTAAACAGGTTGCAATAGACTGGATTGACATAGCGCACTTTGCCGCGGGCGTCGGTCAACACCGAAGCCTCGCTCAGCAAATGCAGAAGGTTGAAATTGTCTTGTTCTGGTACACCCATGCCCCTTAACCCTTGTTTGATTAAGGCTAGGCTAAAGGATGAGTTTTGATTTTTGGTTAGGAGAGATGGTTAATCAATTATGTTTGGAGCGCGATGGGGCGGTGGGGCGTGCAATATTGGCGTTTTGATCATTATCGTCACGACGGCGATAGGAAATAGCTTCAGATATATGGCGTCGTTTTACCTCTTCGCTGGCTTCAAGGTCGGCGATGGTGCGGGCGACCCGTAAGGTTCTGGTATAGGCGCGTGCGGATAGGTTCAAGGTCTCGGCGGCCTTAACCAGAAGGGCGGCTCCTTGCTTATCGGGGGTGGCGAGTTTTTGCAGCAGCGCATCGGGGAGTTTGGCATTGGTGGTTGGCGGGCTTTCGCGTTGCGCTTGCGGATCATCGCGAGGGCCGCCCAATTGTTGGGCGCGGGCCTGCTGGATGGTGCGGGCATTGGCCACCCGGGCGGCAATCGTTGCGCTGGTTTCGGCACAGGCCGGGGCGGCGAGATCAAGGGCGGAAACCGGCGGGGTTTCGATGGCGAGATCCATGCGATCAAGAAAGGGACCGGAAATACGGGATTGGTAAACCTGTTCGCAATGGGGGCCGCGACCACAGGCGCGTCCGCTGGCTTTGCCATGGCCACAACGGCACGGGTTCATGGCGGTGATGAGTTGAAATCTTGCGGGGTAGCGCACATGAGCATTGGCTCTGGCAATCATTACATCGCCGGTTTCTAGGGGTTGGCGCAGACTATCGAGCACTTGCGGGGTAAATTCCGGTAGTTCATCGAGGAATAAAACGCCGTGATGGGCAAGGGAGGCTTCGCCGGGCTTGGCGCGTATGCCGCCGCCGACCATCGCGGCCATGGAGGCAGAATGGTGGGGGGCGCGAAAGGGCCTTGCTCGCGATAGGGTGCCGCCTTCGATGAGGCCTGCCATGGACTGGATCATGGAGACTTCGAGCATTTCTTCCGCAGTAAGCGGGGGCAGCAAGCCCGGTAGCCGCGCCGCGAGCATGGATTTTCCGGAGCCGGGTGGGCCAACCATTAAAAGATTATGGCCCCCCGCCGCTGCGATTTCGAGCGCCCGCTTGGCGGTTTCTTGTCCTTTAACCTCTTGTAAATCCGCCATGGGAGGGGGGCTGAGAAGTTTGCCGGTTTCCGGAGGCGAGAGGATTTGTGTGCCTTTGAAATGGTTGATGAGTTGGATCAGGCTGGCCGGGGCAAGAATATCAACCTGTTTGCCTGCCCATGCCGCTTCCGGGCCGCTGGCAGCCGGGCAGATAAGGCCCAGCGATTGGGCATGGGCGGCTACCGCCGCCGGCAGGGCACCGGCGGTGGGCAGAACGGCGCTGTCGAGGCCCAATTCGCCCATCACCGCGAACCCCTCTAGGGCGTCTTTGGGCATAGCCCCCATTTCCGCCAACAAGGCCAAAGCAATGGGAAGATCAAAATGGCTGCCTTCTTTGGGCAGGTCAGCCGGGGCGAGATTGCAGATCACACGCTTTGGGGGAAGGCCCAGACCGATCGCGGAAAAAGCCGCGCGCACCCGCTCTCTGGCCTCAGAGACAGCCTTGTCGGGCAGGCCGACGATGACGAAATTATTTTGTCCGCCGGAAAGCTGTACTTGCACCTTTACGGTGCGGGCTTCGACCCCTTCAAAGGCAAATGTGCGCACCTCAGCGACCATGTGGCTCCTCCCGATAGGGTGCGAGCCTATAGGGGGAAGGGGAGTGCGTCAAGAACAAAAAAGGAACATTTATCAGTGCGGGCGGGCTTGGGGGATATGGCAAGCCGTGGCTGGGGCTTTTCTAGGAGAGGAGATCCTTTTTCATGCGATCAAACTCTTCCTTGGTCAGTTCGCCTTTGGCATAGCGGTTCTTCAAAATGTCCAAGGCTGATTGAGAGGGCGGTAAACTATTGCCCCGCCCCAGCGCCACAAAAAGCACCAGCAAAATGAGCAGCAGCCCGAGAAGGGGAAACCCCCACATGGCCCCCATGCCGAAAAGTCCAGTACCCATGATAACCTCCTATGCAATCCGGCACCCGCGTCACCGCTCTCATATTAGGCAAGCGAAGGTCTTGGTGGAGCGTGCGAGGGCGATGTGCCGACAATTCATCACAGCCAACAGATAGGTTTTTCTTGGCTCTATTCAAGGTGGGGGTGTGTAGGGCATCCCGCCCTTGAGAAAGCCTCAAAAGCCACAGAATTTGGCCGCAAACATCATGCGAATGGAGCTATTGATGAAACAGCGGCAGGGAAACAGTGACCGGGTTGTCTAGCAAGAGAGGGATGGTTTCGGCCTATGGAAAAGCACGAAAGAGATGTGAGCGGCTCTCATTCTGTTTTTGGGCGCGCCCTTCGGGGGGGAAGTGATGTCAGCCGTGTGGATATAATCTTAGCAAAAATTTTGCCGCGTATAGAAGATATTTTACGCTCTCTTTTGCCGCAGAGACTAATCTTTATACTGATTGAATTTTTGGTGTTTGGCATCAAGCAGGCATGGGCTTGTTTGTTTGGCGGCATGATGTTGATGGCCATTATTTTGACAGGGATTTATTATCCGGCCGATATAGGGCTGGCGCGATATGATTTTTTGTTTTTGTTCGCTCTGGGGGTGCAGGGCGTTTTTATTGCCACAAGGTTGGAGCGCTGGCCGGAAGCGCGGGTGATTTTAATGTTTCATCTGGTGGGAACAATGATGGAGCTTTTCAAAACCGATGCGGGGTCTTGGCGCTATCCGGAAGAAAATTTTATTCGCCTTGGCGGGGTGCCGTTATTTTCCGGTTTTATGTATGGGGCGGTTGGGTCTTATCTAGCCCGGGTGATGCGGGTGTTTGACTTTTCCTTTTCTCATTATCCGCCGCT
>JALWRV010000266.1 GCA_027080545.1 Parvularculaceae bacterium | reverse complement strand
GCGCCATATTGGTCTAGCAAACCCCGATGGGCCACAGGGTTTAAAAACGATTGCCCCTGATGCTGGCCATGCACTTCGATCAAACTATCGCCAGATTTGCGCAAAGCCGAAACGCTAACCGGCTGATCATTGATGAAGGCCCGCGCGCGCCCATCCACCCCCAGAACCCGACGCAAAATAATTTCCGGCTCATCGCAAGAAATACCGTTTTCGCGTAACATATCCCAAACCGGATGTGTTGAGGGCGGTTCAAATGTCGCAGAAACAATCGCCTGCGCACAATTTTGACGTATCATGCCACGCTCGGCCCGCCCCCCCGTGGCCAAGCTCAACGCATCCAGCAAGATTGATTTTCCCGCCCCGGTCTCGCCGGTCAGCGCGGTCAAGCCTTTGCCCAAAGCCAAAGAAAGCCGGTCAATCAGCACAATATTTTCAATGAAAAGAGCGCTCAGCATAGGTTCTGTTTATCACAAAGCCCGCTGATTCAGGCAAATATATTTTACCGGAAAAACCGCCCAAACCTGCTTTAAAAACTATTTTCCGTCTGGAGGTGCCACCACAGGCGGAACATTCTTTTTAGGCTTCACCGGGGTTGGCGGTGAGGGGTTTGTTGCCCCCTTTGGCGGGAATTGGTCCTCAAGACCTTTATTTTTGAAGAGCTTATAGCTGTCCTGATACCAGCGCCCACCGGGATAATTATAACCCAAAATAGCCGCCGATCGCTGCGCCTCGGCCACAAGGCCCAGTTCAAGATAGGCTTCTACAAGGCGATGCAACGCCTCTTCCACCTGGCTGGTGGTCTGATAGTTGGTGACCACATTATTAAACCGGTTGATGGCAGCGATCTGCTGATTTTTGCGCAAATAATAGCGACCAATATCCATTTCCTTCCCGGCCAAATGGTCATTGGTCAGGTCCAGCTTCAAACGCGCATCACGCGCATAATCACTGTCAGGATAGCGCCGCACCACATCAATCAGCGCGTTGCGGGCATTGATGGTCAAATCCTGATCCCGCCCCACATCGCGAATGCGCTCATAATAGCACATGGCTTTTAGATAATAGGCATAGGCCGCGTCCTTATTACCCGGATGAATAGAGATAAAACGATCCGCCGAGGCAATCGCATCTTCAAAGGCGTTGGTTTTATATTGAGCATAAGCGGACATCAGCATGGCGCGTCGTGCCCAACTCGAATAGGGATGCTGGCGCTCAACCTCATCAAACAATAATATTGCCTGCTCATATCGACGGCGTTGCATTTGGTCTAAGGCACGAGAATAAAGCTGCTCTACGGGCTGCTCTACATAGGCGAAGCGCTCATTTTTTTTACTGGTATTGCTCGCACAAGCCGACAATAGAGCCAAAGCCGCGAAACCGACCAAGAGCACTGGTAAGTTCACCCCGAAACGGTGACCGCGTAGATCTTCGCTGCTTGATTGCTGGTCTAATCCCATAAGGTTCTCCATCCCCAAAACTGGCTCACATTCGGCCTAAAATGGCCCAAAAGACAACCCCGTGACGACCCTCGCCCTTGCGTCGCCAACGGACTCTAGGCCCTGTTTGTAGGGCGAAAACCAATGGGGGTCAAACGGCCAAAGCGGGTGAAAACCCTTCTTTTTTGTCAGAAAACAGGGAATTGGGGAACCCACGGCCCCCTTAGGCTTCGGCTTGCATGGCCTCGGCTGGTATCTCACGCAAATCTTCCAGCACCCAAGCATCCGGCTGCGCCACCAAGGCCTTGACCAGACGGGTGTTGAGATCGTGTCCCGGCTTATAGGCAGTAACCTGACCAATCAACGGACGGCCAAGAAGATAGAGATCGCCAATCAGATCCAACGCCTTGTGCATGACAAATTCGCCATCAAACCGCAAACCACCCTCATTCAATACCTGCCCCTTATCAACCACGATGGCATTATCCATGGACCCGCCAAGGGCAAGGCCGCGTTCATGCATCAAGGCGACGTCGCTGGCATGGCAAAAGGTCCGTGCCTGAGCGATAGATTGGCGAAAATGGCTCGGGGAAAAATCAAACACTGCCTGTTGGCGTCCAATAGACGGATCCTCAAAATCAACCAGCACATCAAGATGGCATTGACTATCTGTTGCCGCCGCATTGGGTGTGAGATAGATCCAGCGATCCCCATCTTTAACGGCGATTTTTTTCAAAATACGCAGGGCCTGACGTGGCGCACTTAGCTCGCGCAGCCCCACCGCTTCAATCGCCTTGATAAAAGGTTCTGCGCTGCCATCCATAATCGGCACTTCCGGCCCATGCACTTCAACCAAAGCATTATCAATGCCCATGCCAGCAAAAGCAGAGAGCAAATGTTCAACCGTGTTGACAAAAACACCATGCTCATTGGCTAGGCTGGTGCCGAGGCTGGTGCGGATAACCGCCTGCGGATGCACCGCAATGGTAATTTTTTCTAGCTCCACACTTTGCTTTTCAGCAGAACCGCTGGTTAAAAGATCAGCACGCCGAAACAAAATACCGCTACGCGCCGCTGCCGGATGAATAGTAAGAGAAACAGACGCCCCCGTATGCAAGCCAACACCCGTTAAGGAGACACAAGCCCGAACGGTCTTTTCGCAAACGGCCTTTGCCGCTTGATAACCCGCCATGCTGTCTAATTGGTCAAACACTTTACACTCAGCCCTTTTACGCAAAAACACCAAAACATGGCGTCTTTCAAAATACCTAATCGCACGTCCAAAACGCGCTGAAACTCTATCGGCCGCACCCTAAACCTACCGCGCCCAACTTTGCCGCGCTCCATGTCTGTCGCGCCTTGTATCTGCCAGAGAGATGCCCCACCTCAAAAGCCAGCCAAAGCGCCTCAAATGAACTCAAGTTCTTAGAATTGCGCCCTAGGCTTAGCCCCAGTATGGTAAAGGCAAGCCCAACCAACAAATAAAGGTTTGTTACCTATTGTTACGCCTTGCCCCATCGGGAAAAAGCAGACCTGTCTTTCAACAAATCTGCTTATTTATCAATGGGTTAACCTATTTAAAGATATTTTTTAGCGATCCCCGCGTCGGCGTAAAAAAGCCGGAATATCAAGATCAGCCCCGTCGTCTTCCGGGAATAGTTCTTCGCGATTTTGCGATAAGGGTTTGAGCGCCGGTTTGAGAGGTGTTTTTGCCCCGCCCCCGCTTGCGCTTCGACTGATCGGGCGCTTGGCCCCTTCGCGCTTGATCTCGGGCTTTTTTTCCGCGGCACTCTCCGGCCCGCTAAACGTTTCGCGTAAAATATCCATCGCAGCCCCCAAGGGACCACGACCACGGAAGGGGTTTGACGGCATCGGATTGATGCCCGAAGCCCCATGGGTAGCGGCGCGCTCAGCCGCGCGTTTTTCCTCATCCTCGGTAAGCATTTTCTTGATATGGTCATGGACCGATCCAACGGGATTTTCCGCAGGACGGTTCAACACGGAGGCCGCTGAGCGTTTTGGCGTGCGCGCCTTTAGCGATTCTTCGCTTTGCACCTTCTCAAACTCATCATCGCCACCAAACAGGCTGGCCGTAGCTGCCTCAGGCGCACTCGGAACAGCCCCAGAAGAATTACGTTTGGCGAGGCTAATTTCTGATTTTTCCCCCGTCTCCGCTTGGGATTTGGTCTGATGAATAATCATTTCTTCAGCTTCAATGCCCGTGGCCACAACAGAGACCCGCATCTTGCCTTCCAATTCGTGAGAGAAGGTGGAACCAACAATGATATTGGCATCCGGGTCCACTTCCGCACGAATACGGTTAGCAGCCTCATCTACCTCAAATAATTTCATGTCCATGCCGCCGGTAATGTTGATCAACACACCGCGCGCGCCCTTCATGGAGACTTCATCGAGCAATGGGTTAGAAATCGCCGCATCAGCCGCTTCCGAGGCCCGACGCTCGCCTTCCGCCTCGCCCGTGCCCATCATCGCCTTACCCATCTCGCTCATCACCGAGCGCACATCCGCAAAATCAAGATTGATAAGCCCGGGCACGATCATCAAATCGGTAATGCCCCGCACGCCGGAATGAAGCACCTCATCAGCCATGGCAAAGGCATCGGCAAACGTGGTGCGCTCATCGGCCACCCGGAACAGATTTTGATTGGGAATAATGATCAGCGTATCCACATGTTTTTGTAATTCGGTAATGCCCTCATCAGCAATCCGCATGCGCCGCGCCCCTTCAAAATGGAACGGCTTGGTTACGACGCCAACGGTGAGAATATTACGCTCGCGGGCGGCTCTGGCGATAACGGGTGCCGCCCCAGTACCGGTGCCGCCCCCCATACCAGCGGTGATGAACAACATGTTCGATCCGTCAATGTGGGAGACGATTTCGTCGAGACTTTCTTCTGCTGCAGCCCGACCAATGTCAGGCATGGAACCAGCCCCTAACCCTTGGGTGATGGCAGAACCAAGTTGAATTTTATTTTTGGATTTCGCCAGCCCCACCGCTTGAGCGTCGGTATTGGCAACGACAAATTCGACCCCTTCAAGTTCTGAAACGATCATATTGTTGACCGCATTGCCCCCCGCTCCGCCGACACCGATGACAGTGATTTTGGGCTTCAGTTCAGTTACAGTCGGTACGCTTAAATTCAACGGCATGAGTGGCTCCGAATTCCCCTGATAATTTATGGTTAAAGAATCGGTAAAATCCGTTACCAAACGGTTAACGAAAGCCTGCTTAGCCCATCTTTTTCCTAATTAATTCAAGGCGTGGGGTTTAAAACCGGCTGCGCAACCAATTAACGATTTTACCCCCGCCTGAGC
>JALWRV010000265.1 GCA_027080545.1 Parvularculaceae bacterium | reverse complement strand
CACCGGGACCGATGTCGACCACATGGTCGGCGGCACGAATGGCTTCCTCGTCATGTTCAACCACGATCACTGAATTGCCAAGGTCCCGCAAGCGGCGCAAAGTGGCCAGCAAGCGTTCATTGTCCCGCTGATGCAGACCAATAGAAGGCTCATCCAAAACATAAAGCACGCCTGTTAAGCCGGAGCCGATTTGCGATGCCAGACGAATACGTTGGCTCTCGCCACCGGAAAGGGTGCCAGATGCCCGGGATAAAGACAGATAGTCCAGCCCGACATTGTTGAGAAAATGTAAGCGCTCACGAATTTCTTTTAAGATTCTGGCAGCGATGGTTTTTTCTTTGCGGGTGAGCTTTTTTTCTAAAGCCTTGAACCATTGATCGGCATCACGGATGGAAAGGCGGGTGGCTTGTGAAATATGCCAGCCATCGACTTTAACCGCCAGTGCTTCTGGTTTTAAGCGTTCGCCGTCACAAATTTCGCAATGGGTGATGGCCTGAAACTTTTCCATTTCCTCGCGCACCCATTGGCTATCCGTTTCACGCCAGCGCCGTTGCATGTTGGGAATAACGCCTTCAAAGGGTTTGACAGTTTCATAGCGGCGCATGCCATCATCATAAACAAAGCTGATCTCTTCTTTGCCACTGCCATAAAGCACAATTTTCTGGAATTTTTTGGGTAGTTTACGCCAGATGGTTTGTGGTTCCAGCCCATAATGTTCTGCAAGGGCAATAAGGGTTTGGGTATAATAAGGGCTTTGAGATTTTGACCAAGGTGCCACGGCGCCCTTTATCAAGGGCAGGTCTCGGTCCGGGATAATTAATCCCTCATCAAACACCATCTGTGTGCCAAGCCCATCGCAGGAAGGACAAGCCCCGAAAGGGTTATTGAAGGAAAAAAGTCTCGGCTCTATTTCTTCGATTGTAAAGCCGGAAACCGGGCAGGCAAATTTTTCTGAGAAGATAATTTTCGATGGTTCTTCTCCCTTGGCGGGCTTATCGGCGCTTAGGGCCACGGCGATACCATCAGCGATACCGAGTGCCGTTTCCAAACTATCGGCGAGGCGCGATTCAATGTCCGGTTTGATGATCACCCGATCAACCACCACATCGATGTCATGTTTGAGTTTTTTATTGAGGGCAGGCACATCGGCAATATCGTAAAAAGTGCCATCCACCCGCACCCGCTGAAAGCCGCGCTTCATCAAATCGGCAAACTCTTTTTTATACTCGCCTTTGCGGCCGCGTATCATCGGGGCCAATAGATAGAACCGAGCGCCTTCAGGCTCTGTCATTAACCGGTCAACCATTTCGGAAATTGTCTGACTGGTGATGGGCAGGCCGGTGGCGGGAGAGTAGGGTACCCCAATACGCGCCCATAAAAGTCGCATATAATCATAAATTTCCGTGACGGTGCCCACGGTCGAGCGGGGATTGCGCGAGGTGGTTTTCTGTTCGATAGAAATGGCGGGTGACAAGCCTTCGATCTGGTCCACGTCAGGCTTTTGCATCAATTCCAGAAATTGCCGCGCATAGGCCGACAGGCTTTCCACATAGCGCCGCTGGCCTTCCGCATAGATGGTGTCGAAGGCCAGAGATGATTTGCCGGAACCGGATAGGCCGGTGATGACCACCAGCGCGTCCCGGGGCAATTCCACAGAGATATTTTTCAGATTATGTTCCCGGGCGCCGGAAACGCGGATCGATTTTAGAGACATGAGATGACTTTTCAGGGGGTGGCTTTTTGAGGCGGTAAACGAGGCTTTCAAACGGACTATACAGACCTCTACATAAAGGTCTGAGTCCTTCTTGACAGCAAGAACAAAATATGAACATTTATAGGGGCCCGTTTTCCTGCCTGTTCTGAGCCTTTTGTGGAAAAACAGCAGGTGGGTTTGGCGGGGTGACTGTTTATGGTGGTCATGGGCGGGGTATCCCTCGCGCATTTTTAGACATTGAGGCGCTCATCAGGGCGTCAGGCGCATAAGGCGAGACAAGAGAAGGAAGTCAGTTATGGCGGGTAGTGTGAATAAGGTAATTCTGGTTGGTAATTTAGGGCAGGACCCGGATGTCAGACAGTTTCAAAATGGTGGTCAGGTTTGTTCTTTTTCCGTGGCCACATCCGATAGCTGGAAAGATAAAAATACCGGCGAAAAACGTGAGCGCACCGAATGGCATCGCGTATCGATTTTTTCTGAAGGGCTGGTACGGATTGCCTCGCAATATCTGAAAAAAGGCTCGAAAGTCTATCTCGAAGGCCAGTTGGAAACCCGTAAATGGCAAGATAAGGATGGTAATGATCGCTACACCACCGAAGTGGTGCTGCGTAACTTCAATTCCTCTATGGTCATGCTTGATGGCCGCGCTGGGGGCGGGGACGCGCCGTCTATGGGGGGCAATTATGGGCAGCAAATTGCTGGCGGTCCGGCTGCGAGCGGTGGCACTAATGGTGGTCAGAATTTTGAAATGGATGATGAAATCCCGTTTTAGGGATCGGCATCTTGATGTTTTGTAGAAATGGCCACCCATCATCATATTGACTATTTGGAATTTCCGGCCACGGATATGGAGGCCATGAAGGCATTTTATGGCACCGTGTTCGGCTGGTCTTTCACCGATTATGGCCCGGACTATGTTTCGTTTGCCAAGGCGCAGGCTGGGCGCGATGGGGGCTTTGCCCGCTTTAGCCAAGCCCAGCCGCCGGGTTTATTAGCGATATTCTATTCTGATGATTTGCCTGCAACCTTGTCGAAAATAGAGGCGGCGGGGGGCAAAATTCTCAAGCCGATTTATGATTTTCCCGGGGGGAGACGGTTTCATTTTGCCGACCCATCCGGCAATGAATTGGCGGTTTGGGGAGAGGTGACCGACTAGGGCGAATCTAGCGGTGCTTTTAACTTAAGTTTTGCGGGTATTTTTTCTCCATAATATCCAGTGATTTTTCAAAAATCTCCTGTAAGACCGCTTTGTCCACATCAGCCAAATGTTTGATGTAGAGGCAGGTTTTAGCGGTTTTATGTTGACCTAATTTCGCGAGCAAACGGCTCATCCCCTTAAAGCCCGGAATGATATAAAGGCTGATTGCCTGAGCGCGTGGTGACAGACCGATCCGACATAGTTTGCCATCGCGGCCATCAGCATATTTATATTGATATTGCCCATAGCCGATGATTGAAGGCCCCCACATTTTTGCCCGTTTACCGCTGGCCGCCGCCATCATTTTCATAATTGCTTTGACATCGGCGCGCTTTTGCGGGTCGGCAATAGCCTTTACACAGGCTGTGACCGAGCCGTCGGAAGATTTCTTTTTAGTTGCAGCCTTGCCCATTATTGGCCAACAAAAGCCGCGCAGGCAACCCGTGCTCCAGCCCCGCCAATGGGCTGTGTTTTGTGATCATCCGGCTTTTCGTGAATCACCATGGCTGTGCCATCGTCGTCGAGCAATAAGCGTTTGCCGCCGAACATGGCGTAGGCCTCTTCGCTGGGGGTTCCCCCAAGCCCTTCCAGATAAAAGGCTGCCGTGGCGCGGCCATCATTGCCCACATAGAGGTTAGGCATATCGCCGGCCTCGAAACCCTCTGGGTTCAGGAGACCATGGGCATGGTTGGCCGGATCAATATGGGATTTTGAGGCTTTGAACCCGGCGTCTCCATCGCTGCAATCGCCAATCTGGTGTAGGTGAATACCATGCCAGCCAGGGGCAAGCCCGGCGATGTCTATTTTCAAGATCACGCCGCTCGGGCCTTCGGTAATAGTAGCGATACCGATGCGGTCGCCAGTCGTGCCAGTAATGGGGGCTACCAAATTAGCACCGGCACCAAAATCTTCGATCAGCGGATCGGTCGGCTTTTGCGCGCTGCAAGAAACCAGCGCCACGGCCCCCAGACCAAGGGCACAAAGGGCGGTAAAACGCTTTAAAAAAGGCTTTAAATTCAGTGGCTTGTTCATTGGTTTTCTCTCCATTTTGAGGCTGATTTGCGTTGCGGTAGAGGGCCAATAAATGCTAGAGCATAAGGCCTGAAACGCAACTGATTCTGATGGAAATATTGTGACTGATAATAATGATGAAAATGATCGCGCCGGTGAAGGTGGGGCGCAAATTCCCGGTATAAGTTCCATCTCCATCGAAGATGAAATGCAGCGCTCCTATCTCGATTATGCCATGAGCGTGATCGTATCGCGGGCGATTCCCGATGTGCGTGACGGATTAAAACCGGTGCATCGGCGCATTTTATGGTCGATGCATGAAAATGGCTATGTCCATAACAAACCCTATCGCAAGTCGGCCCGTGTTGTTGGTGATGTAATCGGTAAATATCACCCTCATGGGGATCAGGCGGTTTATGATGCCTTGGTGCGTTTGGCGCAGGATTTTTCCATGCGTTTACCGCTGCTTGATGGCCAAGGGAATTTTGGTTCGGTTGATGGGGATCCGCCAGCCGCCATGCGTTACACAGAAGTGCGCATGCAGAAAGTTGCCGATAGCCTGTTAGCGGATATCGAAAAGGAAACGGTCAATTGGCAGGAAAACTATGATGGTTCGGAAAAAGAGCCAGTGGTTATGCCTGCGCGCTATCCGAATCTTCTGGTTAACGGATCCGGTGGTATTGCGGTGGGCATGGCGACCAATATTCCGCCCCATAATTTGGGTGAAATAATTGACGCCACTTTGGCCATGATTGATAATGCGGATATTAGCGACAGCGAGTTGCTGGAAATTGTTCCGGGTCCGGATTTTCCAACAGGCGGGTATATTCTAGGGCGTGCCGGCGCCCGTTCTGGCCTATTGACCGGGCGCGGATCAGTGGTGATGCG
>JALWRV010000264.1 GCA_027080545.1 Parvularculaceae bacterium | reverse complement strand
AGCTGCCCGGCGCGTCAGGACTAAATTCCCCGGGGCCGTAATTTCTCGAATGGGAACTGCCTCTGATCTCGACCGTGGTCTTTATCACGCGGTGCCCACCTTGGTCTTCGGGTCCAGGGCGAACTATATGTCCAACGGCCGTGGCGGCACCTTTTTTCCCACCTATCGAGGCAGATATATGCCCATCGCGCCCCTCTTTGATGTAAAATTTCTTGCCCGCACCAAGGCAAAAAATAATCGAAAAATCTTTTCAGAAAAATTTCCCGCGGCTGCCGCCCATGCGGCCCGTCAATTCATGGACCATATTCCCTATACAAAAAATATGGTGATTGGCCTTTATCATCCGGTACAAACGGAACTGGATACAGGCCCGCTGGCCACGGCCCTGCGCGAGGAAGGGGTGAGGCTTGCCCTGCCGGTAATCACGGGCAAAAAGTCCCCGTTGATTTTTCGTCTGTGGGAAGAAGAAACACTTGTGGAGGGGGCGCACAAAATTAAAATCCCGCCGGACAGTGCCCCCCAACACGTGCCCGATATTATTCTGACCCCGCTGTTGAGCTATCGCGAAGATGGGGCGCGGCTCGGCTATGGGGGGGGCTATTATGATCGCACCTTCGCGGCCCCGCCCTTTCGCGATTGCTTGAAAATTGGCTTTGCCTATGCAGACCAGCTTGACCCGAGCTTGCCTACGGAGCCCCATGACCAAAAACTCGACTTTTTAGTCACCGAGCGCAAAAGCTGGCGGTGCGAAAAATAGCGCCTATTGATCGGCTGTTTGTATTGGTTGTTGCGCTTTTTCTTTTGCTTTCACTTTTTCTTCATCTACCCAAGCATGGATTTTTTCTTCCAAGACCGACAAGGGCAAGGCCCCATTTTCCAAAATCCGGTCATGGAACTGTCTGATATCGAAATCTTCGCCCAATGATTGCTCCGCATAGGCGCGCAATTCGCGGATTTTCAGCTCGCCCATCTTATAGGCCAAGGCCTGCCCCGGCCATGTGATATAGCGGTCAACTTCGGTGGTGATATTATTCATGGAAAGGCCGGTATTGGCCGCCATATAATCAATCGCCTGTTGGCGGCTCCACCCTTTGGCATGAATGCCCGTGTCCACCACCAATCGACAGGCACGCCACATCTCGTAGGACAAGCGGCCAAAATCCGTATAGGGATTATCGTAAAACCCGACTTCCAGCCCGAGCCGTTCTGAATAAAGACCCCACCCTTCGACGAAAGCGGTTACCCCCCCATAGCGCCGGAAATTAGGCAAATCCAGCTCCTGGGCCAAGGCAATTTGAAAATGGTGTCCCGGCACAGCCTCATGCAAGGTCAGTGCTTCCAGCTCATGCAAGGGGCGCGTATCGAGCTTGGTTGTGTTGATATAATAAAACCCCGCGCGCGACCCATCTCCTGCGGGGGGCTGGTAATAGGCGGTGGTGGTTTTTTCTGCAATATCCAGCGGGATTTCTTTTAGCCCATAAGGCACACGGGGAAAACGGGTAAACAGGTTTGGCAATTCGCCATCCATTTTTTTGGCGATACGGGCGGCTACCTGCATGCGCTGTTCGGCTGTTTTGGGATATAGGTCCGGGTTGGTTCGCAAATAATCCAGCCATTCGTCAAAACTGCCTTGAAAACCGGCTTCTTTAATGGTGGCCTGCATTTCTTTGCGGATTCGCGCTACTTCTTTTAATCCCAATTCATGCACCTGATCGGCGCTTAGATTGGTGGTGGTGAACAGGCGCACCCGATAATCATAATAGGCCCGCCCCCCAGGCATTGACGAGGTGCCCACCTGTTCGCGGCAATTGGGACGATATTCATTTTCGTAAAATTGCAAAAACTTTTTATAGGCCGGCACAATACCAGCCCGCACTTTTTGCAAGGCCTGCTGTCGCAAGGCTTCAAAATCTTCTTCGCTAATTGTTGACGGTCGCTTGGCAAAGGGTTGCATGAACTTGCTCTTTGCCGGGCTATCAACAATATGCACCCGGATAGTATCTTCATAATCTTCCATCGGCGCGCAGGGCTGCACCCAACCGGCCTGAACCCCCACCCGCAAGCGCTCGGTGGCGCGTTCCATATAGGTAGGCACACTACTCAACCGGGTTACATAAGATTGGTAATCGGCGCGCGTGAAAAATGGCAACCGGTCCGGCAGTCCCGCCATAGCAAGATGCGGCCCGCCACGATTGGTAATCAGCATATAGCGCCCGCCATATTCATTGGCCTCAATATCGTTTTGCAATTCCAGATGTAATAATTGCCAGTTTAATTGATTGTCTTTGGACAAGGCTTGCGGATTGATGGCTTCAAGGCGATCGAGAAATTGTTTTTCTTGCTTAACGGCCGCATCCAGCGCCGCCAAGGAGGGGTCGCCCAAGCGATCATCATAATCGCGCACCCCTAAAGATGTGGCAAAAGTCGGGGCTTGTGCAAGGGTCCAAGCCCAATGATCATCAAGCAAAATGTTGAAAGCGGCATCTTGGGATTGGCTCTTGTCTGCCCCGGCGGCGGGGGCGTCATTTTTTTCCGTCTCTCCTTTTGCAGAAACGGTTTTTTGCGGCGCCATGGTCTCGCCCGAGAGAGCGTGATCCTTATCGCTGTCGGCTATGGGCGAACAGGCGAGAAGCCCTATCATCAAAAGACCCAAACCCCATAGAAGTCGCCCATGGCGGAGCGTTTCAGAAAAAACGGCGATAAATGGCATCGTAAAAACCCCTAAAATATAATCTATCTATTAAGAACAATGGGCCAATCATCGCTGACTGGCAAGCATTCCTCACCCCCCTCTTTTTTGCTGTCTTTACCCTATACCATGGACCCTCAAGGCGGGCTATCAGGACTGGCCTCCTCAGCCGGGCCCTGCTAAGCACTCACCCAAATGGGGATGACCCCAATAGATAGAAAAGCGGGTTGTGCCCATGCGATTAGGATTTTTTGGCGATGTGATGGGGCGATCAGGGCGTTTGGCGCTGATCAAACATTTACCGAATTTGCGCAAAAAGCTGGCCCTCGATTTTGTTGTCGTTAATGGAGAAAATGCCGCTGGCGGCTTTGGCATTACACCGCGTATCTGTGAAGATCTGTTCGACGCTGGGGCCGATGTTTTAACCACCGGCAATCATGCTTTTGACCAGCGCGACGATGTGCAGCATTTCGACCAAGAAATGCGGTTATTGCGGCCTGCCAATTTTCCGCTCAGCAATCCCGGTCGCGGCTCTGGGCTCTACCCTGCCGCCAACGGGGCTGATGTGTTGGTGGTCCATCTACATGGTCAGCGTTTCATGAACCCCATGGATGACCCCGTCCCCGCACTGGAGCAAGCGCTTGATGGCATCAAGCTGGGGCGCGAAGTTGCCGCTATCATTGTCGATATGCATGCGGAGGCCTCTTCGGAAAAATATTCCCTCGCCCATTATCTCGATGGGCAAGTATCGCTGGTTATTGGCACCCACACCCATGTGCCCACAGCCGATGCGCAAATTCTGCCCGGTGGAACGGCGTTTCAATGTGATGCGGGCATGTGTGGTGATTATGACAGCGTCATCGGTATGGAAAAAAGCACCCCCGTCCATCGCTTTGTTCATAAAATGCCGGGCAACCGCCTGCACCCCGCCAGCGGGGAGGCCACCATTTGTGGTCTATTCGTAGAGGTGGATGAGCGCACGGGACTTGCACAACAATGCCACCCGATTCGCGTCGGGGGCCGATTACGGCCAACTTTGCCGCCCCTATAAAACCACTTGCCCGCAAACTTACCCCTAAAAAGTGCATAAAGCCTGTTTTAGCAATCCATTTGCTGACAGATGGAACATAATGGCGCACACGACGAGGCCCTATGACAGATCATCTCATCAAAATACATGATTTTTAGGGAAAATATGTCGAATTGCGGTGGGAAAGAATTGTGCTTAGGCGCAAACATATTATATTCCACCGCGCGGGGGCAAATATTCTCTGGGGCGAGAACATGGGCCAATTAGAAGAAATGAAGGTTTTCGTGGAAATCGCGAAAGCCGAAAGCATCACTGGTGCTGCACACCGGTTAAACATGGCACCGTCTGCGGTGTCGCGACGATTGAAAGATCTGGAAAGCAGGTTGGGGGTTCAGCTTCTGATCCGCACCACCAGACAGGTGCGCCTGGCAGAGGCCGGGCAGCTATTCCTTGATAATGCCATCCGCATTCTCGAAGACGTGCAAGAAGCCGAAGAAGGGGTTGTCGCCAATAATGAGCAATTGAGCGGCACTTTGAAGATTTCCGCCCCCATTGGCTGGGGGTTGGAAACCCTGACCCCTTTAATCACCCGTTTCATGGGCCAGCATAAAGCGTTGAACGTAGAGCTGGAATTATGCGACTGGCATATGGACCTTATGAATAATGGTATTGATTTGGCGATTCGCATCGGGGCCTTGCCGGATTCATCCTTGATTGCCCGTAAGCTGGCCGAAGCCAAAATGCATGTTCTCGCTAGCCCAGACTATCTGGCGCGCAATAAAAAACTGGAAAAACCCCAAGATCTCGAAGATCTTGATGGCCTTCTTTATCGGGGTAGCGGGCGTTCTAATATCTGGTACTGGAGCACAGACCGCAATAGTGGCAGCAAGCGTCATAAAATTACTATGTCGCCGCGCATACTCAGCAATAATGGCGAAATGCTCGCCGAAGCAGCCAGTAGCGGGCTGGGGGTGACGCTTTTACCGAATTTTCTGTGTACGGATAAAATGAAAAGCGGCGAGCTGGTGGATATATTTCCCGAATATGTTTGGGGGGATGTGGCGATCTATGCGGTTTATCCGCCAACCAAACATCTTGCCACGCGCACGCGC